>NZ_JBVHVT010000062.1:0-54414 GCF_055564695.1 Streptomyces sp. NPDC029014 | reverse complement strand
GCGTACGCGCACCAGGACGTGCCGTTCGAGCGCCTGGTCGAGGTCGTCAGCCCGCAGCGCTCGCTGGCCCACCACCCGCTGTTCCAGGTGATGGTCGTCCTCGACAACAACGCCGAGGCCGCCTTCGGCCTCCCCGGCCTCGAGGCCGGCTACGAGGGCGCCGACCTCGGCGTGGCCAAGTTCGACCTGACCTTCCACCTGGAGGAAACCCCCGACGGGCTCAGCGGAGAGGTCCAGTACGCCTCGGACCTGTTCGACGAGGCGAGTGCGCACGGTCTGGGCGAGCGGTTCGTCCGGGTGCTGGAGGGGCTGCTCGCGGACGTGGACGGCCGGGTCTCGGCGGTCGACGTGCTGTCGGCCGGCGAGCGCGACCGGGTACTGGAGGAGTGGGCAGGTCCCGCGTCCTCCGGTGGGGCGGGTGACGCGCTGTCGTTCCCGGAGCTGTTCGCGGCCCGGGTGGCGGCGGACCCCTCGGCGCCCGCGCTGGCCTTCGAAGAGGTCGAGTTGACCTACGGCGAGCTGGCGGCGCGTGTGGACGCGTTCGCCGGGCACCTCGCCTCCTGCGGTGTGGGGCCGGAGTCCGTGGTGGCCGTGGCGCTGCCGCGGTCGGTGGCCCTGGTGGTGTCGCTGCTGGCGGTGCTGCGGGCCGGCGGCGCGTACGTGCCGGTGGACCCGGACTACCCGGCGGACCGGGTGGCGTACATGCTGTCGGACTCGCGGCCGGCACTGCTGGTCACCGACAGCGCAACGCTGCCGGGCCTCGGCGAGTGCGCGGTGCCGACGGTGCTCGTGGACGAGACGGAACTGTCCGGTGAGGCGCCTGCGCAGGTGGAGCTGCGTGCGGACCACCCGGCCTACGTGATCTACACGTCGGGTTCGACGGGCCGGCCCAAGGGCGTGGTCGTGCCGCACGGCGGCATCGCCTCCCTGGCCCGGGCCCAGCAGGACGCGTTCGGTGTGGGCCCGGGCAGCCGAGTGCTGCAGTTCGCGGCACTGAGCTTCGACGCGGCGGCCTGGGAGATCGTGATGGGGCTGCTGTCGGGGGCCACCCTGGTGGTCGCCCCGGCGGAGCGGCTGATGCCGGGTCCCGACCTGGCCGCACTCTGCGCCGAACAGACCGTGACGCACGTGACCCTGCCGCCGACGGCGCTGGCGGTGCTGCCGCAGGACGCCCTGCCGGCCGGCGCGACGGTCGTCGTGGCGGGCGAGGCCTGCCCGCCGGAGCTGGTGGCCCGCTGGTCCGAGGGGCGCCGCATGATCAACGCCTACGGTCCGACCGAGACGACCGTGTGCGCCACCATGAGCGCGCCGCTGTCGGGCGAGGTCGTGCCGCCGATCGGCCGTCCGATCGCGGGAGCCCGCGTGTACGTGCTGGACGCGGCCCTGCGTCCGGTGGCCCCCGGCGTCACCGGCGAGCTGTACGTCGCGGGCGCGGGCCTGGCCCGCGGCTACCTCGGCCGTCCGTCGCTGACGGCGGAGCGGTTCCTCGCCGACCCCTTCGGCTCCGCGGGCTCGCGGATGTACCGCACCGGCGACCTGGCCCGGTGGACCGCCGGCGGTGAGCTGGAGTACCAGGGCCGGGCGGACACGCAGGTGAAGCTGCGCGGCTTCCGCATCGAGCTCGGTGAGGTGGAGTCCGCCCTCAACGCGGTGACCGGCGTGAGCCGGGCGACCGCCGTGGTGCGCGAGGACCGTCCGGGCGACCGGCGCCTGGTCGCCTACTACGTAGGCGCCGCGGACCCGGCGGCCGTGCGGGCACAGATCGCCACCGGACTGCCGGACTACATGGTCCCGGCCGCCCTGGTGGTCCTGGACGAGGTCCCGCTGATGCCCAACGGCAAGGTCGACCGGGCAGCGCTCCCCGCACCGCAGTGGTCCACCGCCGGCAGCAGCGGCCGCCGGCCCGCCGACGCCCGTGAGGAACTGCTCTGCCGGATCTTCGCCGACGTCCTCGACCTGCCCGCCGTCAACCCCGACGACAGCTTCTTCGACCTCGGGGGCGACAGCATCATGTCGATCCAGGTGGTCAGCCGCGCCCGCGCGGGCGGACTGCTGGTCTCGGCCCGCGACGTCTTCCGGGAGCGCACCCCTGCGCTCCTTGCCCGGGTGGCCACAGCGGTTCCGACCACGACGGAGGACCGGGACGCCGGTACGGGCACCTTCCAGCCCACACCGATCATGCGCTGGCTGGAGCAGTACGAGGCCACCGACGGTTTCAACCAGTCGATGACCGTGCGCGTCCCGGCGGGCCTCGACGAGGAGGCACTGGTCCGGGCCGCCCAGGCCCTGACCGACCACCACGACGTCCTGCGCCTGCGCCACCACCCGGACGGCACGTACGAGGTGCGCGAGCGCGGCACCGTACCGGTCGCGGTCAGGCGCGTCGCCCCGGGCGACGGCGAAGCCGCGGAGACGGCCCGCCGGGAACTGTCCCCGGCAGCGGGTGAGGTCTCACGGTTCGTCTGGTTCGACGCCGGACCCGACGCGCCGGGCACGCTGCTGATCGTCCTGCACCACCTGGTCGTCGACGCGGTGTCGTGGCAGATACTGCTGCCCGACCTCGCCGCCGCGTACGAGGCGGCCGCCGCGGGCCGGGCCCCCGAGCTCGCCCCCGTCACCACCTCGTACCGGACCTGGTCCGGGCACCTGCAGGCGGCGGACCGGCGGGCCGAACTCCCGGTGTGGCAGGAGATCGCCGCGACCGCGGAGCCGATCCTCGGCACCCGCCGGCTGGACCCGGCGGTCGACACCGCCGCCACCGCCCGGGAGATCGAGCTCACCCTGGCACCGGAGGTCACCGAGGCGCTCCTCACGAGGATCCCGGCGAGCGTCAACGGCAGCGTCACCGACGCACTGCTGTGCGGGCTGGCGACGGCGGTCGTGGAAGGACGCGGTGCCGGACCGGTCCTCGTCGACCTCGAGGGGCACGGACGCGAAGACGTCGCCGACGGGGTGGACACCTCCCGGACGGTCGGCTGGTTCACCAGCCTCTACCCCGTCAGGCTCGACCCGCAGGGCCGCGCGCCCATCGACCGGCTCAAGCAGGTCAAGGAGCAGTTGCGCGCGTTCCCGGACAACGGCGTCGGATACGGCATCCTGCGCCACCTGAGGGGCGAGCCCGGCCTGGACGTCGCCCCGCAGATCGGCTTCAACTACCTGGGCCGGTACACCGACGGCGACGACACGGGCGACTGGCAGACCGTCGACGGGCCGACGCCCGCGCCGCGGTCACCCGAGATGCCGATGACACACGCGGTCGAGATCACCGCGGTCACCGAGAAGCACGAGGGCCGTCCGCGCCTCGTCGCCACCTGGACCTGGGCCTCCGGGCTGCTCGCCGAGTCCGAGGTACGGCGCCTGGCACACGCATGGTTCGACGCGCTCACCGCCCTTGCGGACGAGCGGCCGGACGCGGTCGGACTGACGCCGTCCGACCTGAGCGACGACCTGACACAGAGCGAGATCGACAGCCTTGAGGCTGAACTGGGGGATTGGTAATGAAGCGCTCGCGCCTCGAAGACGTACTGCCGCTGACACCGTTGCAGGAGGGGATGCTCTTCCACTCCCTCTACGACGACGAGGCGGTGGACGTCTACAACACCCAGCTCGTGCTGGAGCTGTCCGGTGAGGTGGACGCGGCCCTGCTGCGCCGCAGCGCCGAAGCCGTCCTGCAGCGGCACGCCAACCTCAGGGCCGGTTTCCGGCTGCGGGCGAACGGCCGGCCGATGCAGATCATTCCCCGGGACGTGAAGCCCGGCTGGTCCGAGTCGACCCTCCGGGCCGAGGAACTGGACGCGTTCCTGACGACCGAACGGGCCACCCGCTTCGACCTCGGCCGGCCGCCGCTGATCCGGTTCAGCCTGGTCCACCTCGGGCCGCAAGAGCACCGGCTCGTGGTGACCAACCACCACATCCTGCTCGACGGCTGGTCGGCGCCCCTGCTGGTCAACGAGCTCTTCGAGGTCTACGAGGCGGGGGGCAGCACCGACGGCCTGCCCCGGGTCACCCCCTACCGGGAGTACTTGGGCTGGCTCGCCCGGCAGGACGCGGACGCCGGTGCGCAGGCGTGGCGGACGGCTCTCGCCGGCCTCGACGGGCCGACCAGGGTGGCGCCCGGCGCCCCCGCGGGCAAGGTGCTGCCCGAGCGGATCGCCGCCGAGCTGTCGCCCGGGACCACGGCCCGGCTGGTCCGGTTGGCGGCCGACCGCGGCCTGACCGTGAACAGCCTGGTGCAGGGTGCCTGGGCGATGGTGATCGGGCAGCTCACGGGCCGCAGCGACGTCGTCTTCGGCGCCACGGTCTCCGGCCGCCCGGCCGATCTGCCCGGCGTCGAGGGCATGATCGGCTCCTTCATCAACACGCTCCCGGTACGCGTCCTGCTCGACCCTGCCGCGCCGTTCGCCCAGGCCGTGACCGACCTCCAGCGCCGGCAGGGCGACCTGCTCGACCACCACCACGTCAGCCTCGCCGAGGTTCAGCGGGCGGCAGGCCTGGGAGAGCTCTTCGACTCGATCCTCGTCTTCGAGAACTACCCCTTCGACGACGCAGAGGAGAGCTCGGAGGCGAAGCTCAAGATCGCCGACATCGACGGCGGCGGCGCGACCCACTACCCGCTCAGCCTCATCACCGGCATCGCGGGAGACCGCCTCATCGTCCGGCTCGACATCCGCCCCGAGCAGTTCGACAGGGCGCAGGGCACCGCCATCGCCGCCCGGTTCCTCCAGGTCCTCGAAGCCGTCGCCACCACCCCCGACCTCCCCGTCGGCCGGATCGGCGTGACCCTGCCCGCGGAGCGGGAACAGGTCGTCGAGACGTGGAACGCCACGGGTCTCGAACTGCCCGCCGCGGTCCTCCCCGAGCTGCTCGACGCCCAGGCGGCCCGCACCCCCGACCGGGTCGCCCTGGTCCTGGAGGGCGAGGAGGTCGCGTATGGGGAACTGCACGCCCGGGCCAACCGGCTGGCCCGCCACCTCGTCGGCCGGGGCGCGGGTCCGGGCGGGCTCGTGGCCCTCGCCCTGCCCCGCTCGGTGGACCTCCTCGTCGGGCTGCTCGCGATCGTGAAGACGGGCGCGGCGTACCTGCCGGTGGACGTCGGCTACCCGGCCGACCGCATCGCCTACATGCTCGCCGACGCCGCCCCGATCTGTGTGCTGGACAGCGCTTACCTGGCCGGTACGGACGTGGCGGGGTACGAGGACACCCCGCTCACCGACGCCGACCGGCTCCGCCCGCTGCACCCGTCCGACCCGGCGTACGTCATGTACACCTCCGGGTCGACGGGCCGCCCCAAGGGCGTCGTCATCCCGCACGCCGCGGCCGTGAACCGGCTCGACGGCATGCAGCGCGCGTACCCCCTGGAGGCCGACGACCGGGTGCTGCAGAAGACCGCCACCAGCTTCGACGTGTCGGTCTGGGAGTTCTTCTGGCCGCTGCTGCAGGGCGCCACGATGGTGATGGCCAAGCCGGACGGGCACCGCGACCCCGAGTACCTCGCCGAGCTGATCCGGGCCGAACGCGCGACGACGGTCCACTTCATCCCCGCCATGCTCTCGGCCTTCGTGCAGACTCCGCAGGCCGCCGGCTGCACCAGCCTGCGCCGCGTGTTCTGTGGCGGCGAGGCACTCCCGGCGGACCTGCACCGAAGCTTCCGCGACCTGCTCGGCGTCCCCCTGCACCACCTGTACGGCCCGACCGAGGCCACCGTCGACGTCACGGCGTGGGACGGCGGCCAGGAGATAGGCCCGGGCAACGCGCCGATCGGCTTCCCCGTGTGGAACACCCGTGTCTACGTGCTCGACCGGGCGCTGCGCCCGGTTCCGCCCGGCGTCGTGGGAGAGCTCTACCTCGCGGGCGTCCAGCTCGCGCACGGCTACCTGAACCGGCCGGGCCTCAGCGCGGAGCGGTTCGTGGCCGACCCGTTCGGCCCGGCCGGGTCGCGGATGTACCGCTCCGGCGACCTGGGGCGGTGGAACCCCGACGGCTCCCTCCAGTTCGCCGGCCGCGCCGACCGCCAGGTCAAGGTGCGCGGCGTCCGGATCGAGCTCGACGAGATCCGGGCCACGGCGGCCGAACTGCCCGAGGTCGGGCAGGCCGTCGTCACCGTCTTCGACGAGCGCCTCGTCGCGTACGTCGTCCCCGCCGGGGACGACCTGGTCGGCGACGACCTGATCCGCACGGTCCGGGAGCACCTCGCCGCGAGGCTGCCCGAGGTACTCGTGCCCGGCGCGATCGTGCTCCTCGACGCCCTGCCGCTGACCCCCAGCGGCAAGCTCGACACCGCCGCCCTGCCCACCCCGGAGCTCGCGGCCGCCCCGGCGGCGCGGGCCGCGGCGACGCCGCAGCAGGAGATCCTCTGCACCCTGTTCGCCGAGGTCCTCGGCCTGCAGCAGACCGGTGTCGACGACGACTTCTTCGCCCTCGGGGGGCATTCGCTGCTCGCCACCCGGCTGGTCAGCCGCATTCGCTCCACCTTCGCCGTCGAGCTGCCGATCCGTGCGCTGTTCGAGGCGCCGACCCCGGCCGGTATAGCCGCCCGCCTCGACACGGCGGCCGGCGCCCGCCCGCCGATCCTCGCCGGCGCGCGGCCCGAGCACCCGCCGCTGTCGTACGCCCAGCGACGCCTCTGGTTCCTGTACCGGCTCGAAGGCCCTGCCGCCACCTACAACCTGCCGATCGCGCTGCGCCTGACCGGCCGGCTGGACCGGTCCGCGCTGCAGGCCGCGATCACCGACGTGGTCGAGCGGCACGAGGCCCTGCGGACCGCCTTCCCCGACTTCGCGGGCTCGCCCTACCAGCAGGTCCTGCCCGCCGAGGTCGACCTGAGGGTGGAGCGCTACTCCCCGCAGGCGCTCGACGCGGCGGCCGGGTACGCCTTCCACCTCGAACGGGAGGCTCCGCTGCGCGTCACGCTCTTCGAGGCCGGTCCCGAGGAGCACACCCTGCTGCTGCTCCTGCACCACATCGCCGGGGACGGCTGGTCCGCGGCCCCGCTCGCGACCGACCTCGCCACCGCGTACGCGGCCCGCTGTGCCGGCGAGGGCCCCTCCTGGCCGGCACTGCGCGTGCAGTACGCGGACTTCGCCCTGTGGCAGCACGAACTCCTCGCCGGCGAGGAGGACCCGGAGAGCCTGATCGCCCGACAGCTCGCACACTGGCGGACGGCGCTGGCCGGCGCCCCCGAACTGCTCGAACTGCCCACCGACCGGCCGCGTCCTGCGGTCGCCGGGAACGGCGGCGGTGTTGTGGAGCTGGCCGTGCCCGCCGACGCCCACGCGTCGCTCGTGGCGCTGGCCAGGGCCCACCAGGCGAGCCTGTTCATGGTGGTCCAGGCCGGAATCGCGGCCCTGCTCACCCGGATGGGCGCGGGCGCGGACATCACCCTGGGCACGGCGATCGCCGGACGCACCGACGAGGCGCTCGACGACCTCGTCGGATTCTTCGTCAACACACTGGTGCTGCGCACCGACGTCTCCGGCGATCCGTCCTTCGCCGAGCTGCTGCGCCGCGTCCGCACCGCCGACCTGGCCGCCTACTCCCACCAGGACGTGCCGTTCGAGCGGCTGGTCGAGGTGCTCAATCCGGCCAGGTCGCTCGCCCACCACCCGCTGTTCCAGGTGATGCTGACGTTCGCGAACACCGCGGGCGGAGACTTCGGCATGGCCGGTCTGGAGGTGGTCCGCGAGCAGGTCGGCGCGGACACCGCCAAGCTCGACCTGTCCTTCTTCCTCGCCGAGGAGCACACCGAGGACGGCCGTCCGGACGGTCTGCAGGGTGCGATCCAGTACGCCACCGACCTGTTCGAGGCCGAGACCGTGCAGGCGATGGCCGACCGGCTGGTTCGTTTGCTCACCGCGGCCGCGGCCGACCCGGAGCTTCCGGTCGGCGATCTGCCGATCCTGTCCGAGGAAGAACGCCACAGTGTTCTGGCCGGCTGGAACGACCCGGGTCACGACGTGCCCCGGACGACCGTGCCGGAGCTGTTCGCCGCGCAGGCGGCCAGGACCCCCGAAGCCGTCGCCGTGGTGTGCGGGGACGACCGCCTCACGTACGCCGAACTGGCCGACCGGGTCGAACGGCTCGCCCGGGTCCTGGTCGCGCGGGGTGCCCGCCCGGAGACGTTCGTGGCGATTGCCCTGCCGAAGTCCGTCGACCTGGTGGTGGCGGTGCTCGCCGTCTTCCGTGCCGGGGCGGCCTACCTGCCGCTGGACCCGGAGCACCCGGCCGACCGGCTCGCCTTCGTGCTCGACGACGTCGATCCGGTTCTGGTGCTGACCACCACGACGACCGAACTCCCCGGCGCGCGTCCGCGCCTCCACCTGGACGCGGGCCTCTCCCCGGAGGCGGACGCGGACGGGGAGGCGGTGCGGACGGAACCGCTGCCGGGGTTCGTAGCGGACAGTGCCGCCGCCTACGTGATCTACACCTCCGGCTCCACCGGCAGGCCGAAGGGCGTCGTGGTCGAGCACCGCTCGCTCAACTCGTACCTGGCGTGGGCCCGCAATGCCTACGACTCCGTCGAGCGCGGTGCGCTCGTGCACTCGCCGATCTCCTTCGACCTCACCGTCACCGGCATCTTCGCGCCCCTGACCGCGGGCGGTGCCGTGGACCTCGTCGACCTGAACGGCGACGCCCCCGGCACGCGCCCCGCCTTCGTCAAGGCCACGCCGAGCCACCTCTCGCTGCTGCTGAACCTGCCGGACGCCTTCTCCCCGACCGAGCAACTCGTCCTCGGCGGCGAGTCGCTGATGGGCGAACTGCTCGACGAATGGCGCCGCCGGCACCCCGGCGTGACCGTGGTCAACGAGTACGGGCCCACGGAGACGACCGTGGGCTGCACCGAGTTCCGCATCGCCCCCGGCGACGATGTCCCCAGCGGTGTCATCACCATCGGCCGGCCGGTCTGGAACACCCGGATGTACGTGCTCGACGCGAGGCTGCGCCCGCTGCCCGTCGGAGTGACGGGCGAGCTCTACATCGCGGGCGACCTGGTCACCCGCGGCTACCTCAACCGGCTCGGCCTCACCGCGGCCAAGTTCGTCGCGGACCCGTACGGCCCTCCGGGGTCGCGGATGTACCGCTCCGGCGACCTCGGCCGGTGGAACCGGCACGGCGAACTGGAGTTCGTCGCCCGTGTCGACCACCAGGTGAAGCTGCGCGGCTTCCGGATCGAGCTGGGCGAGGTCGAGTCGGCCGTCGGCAAGCACCCGGACGTGTCGCACGCCGCCGTCGTCCTGCGCGAGGACAGGCCGGGGGACAAGCGCCTGGTGGCGTACGTGACGCCCGCCGGGCTCGACCTCGCGGCCGTGCGGGCGTACGCCGCCGAGCGGCTTCCCGAGTACATGGCGCCGTCCGCGTACGTGGCGATGGACCGGCTGCCCTTCACCGCCAACGGAAAGCTGGACCGGGACGCGCTGCCCGAACCCGAAGCGACGGCCACCTCCGCCCAGGGCCCCCGGGACGCCCGCGAGGAAGCCCTGTGCGAGATCTTCGCCGAGATCCTGGGCGTGCCCTCGCTCGGCGTCGACGACGTCTTCTTCGACCTCGGCGGGCACTCGCTGCTCGCCGCCCGGGTCACCGCCCGTGTCCGGGACGAGCTCGGCGTCGACGTCAGCATCCGAACCCTCTTCGAGGCACCCACCGTCGCCGGGTTCGCCGCGCGGATCGCCGAGTCGGAACCGGCCGCCGGGCGGTCCCGCCCCGCGCTCACCCCGCGCCCGCGGCCCGAGCAGGTGCCCTTGTCGGCCGCCCAGCGCCGGCTGTGGTTCATGTACCGCTTCGAGGGCCCCTCGCCCACGTACAACGTCCCGCTGGCACTGCGGCTCACCGGCCGGGTCGACCGGGCCGCGCTGCGGGCCGCCCTCGCCGACGTGGTAGGACGGCACGAGAGCCTGCGCACCGTCTTCGGTGACGAGTCGGGCGTGCCGTACCAGCGGATCGTGAACGAGGAACCGGTCCTGGAGGAAGCGGCCGGGGACGACATCGCCGCCGCTGCCGGGTACGCGTTCCGGCTCGACCGCGAACTTCCCATCCGCTGCTGGCTCTTCACCCAGGGCGGCGACGAACACATCCTGCTCGTGCTCGTCCACCACATCGTCAGCGACGGCTGGTCGATGGGACCGCTGCTGCGCGACCTGGCCACCGCGTACGAGGCCCGCCGCGGCGGGCGCGCCCCGCAGTGGACGCCGCTCCCCGTGCAGTACGCCGACTACGCCATCTGGCAACAGGAGGTCCTCGGGGACGAGACCGACCCGGAGAGCGTGCTGGCACGCCAGACCGCGTTCTGGCGCAACACCCTCGCGGGCGCGCCCGACCTGCTGGACCTGCCCGTCGACCGTCCCCGGCCGGCCGCCCTCAGCCACCGCGGCGGCTCGGTGCCGCTGGTGATCGGCCCCGACCTGTACCGCGCCGTCGCCGACCTGGCCCGCCGCCGGCACGCCAGCGTGTTCATGGTGCTGCAGGCCGCGCTCGCCGCCCTGCTCACCCGCTACGGCAGCGGCACGGACATCCCGCTCGGCTGCGCGGTCGCCGGACGCGACGAGGAGGCGGCCCGCGAGCTGGTCGGCTTCTTCGTCAACACGGTCGTGCTGCGCACCGACGTCTCCGGCAGCCCCTCCCTGCACGAGCTCCTCGACCGGGTGCGGGAGACCGACCTGGCCGCGTTCGCCCACCAGGACGTGCCGTTCGAGCGGCTGGTCGAGGTGCTCAACCCGGCACGCTCGCTGGCCCACCACCCCCTGTTCCAGGTGATGCTCACACTGCAGAACCTCGACCTCTCGGAACCGGAGCTCCCGGGCCTGGTGGTCCGCGGGGAGCAGGTCGACTCGGAATCCGCCAAGGTGGACCTGGCGTTCGTCCTGGAGGAGGACGAGACCTCGGGGCTGAACGGGATCGTGCGCTACGCCACCGACCTGTTCGACCCGGAAACCGCGCGCGGCCTGGCCGACTCCCTGGTCCGGCTGCTCGCCGCGGCCGTGGCCGAGCCCGACGCGCCGCTGGACCGGCTCGACGTCCTCGGTCCGGAGGTGGGCCGGCTGGTCCTGGAGGGGTGGAACGACACCGCCCGCGACGTGCCCCCGCTCACCTGGCCGGAGCTCTTCGCGCGGCAGGTGGGCCGCACCCCGGACCACCCGGCCGTACAGGACGGTGCCGAGACGCTCAGCTACGCCGAGCTGGACCTCCGCGCCAACCGGCTCGCGCACCTGCTGCGCGAGCGGGGCGCGGGACCGGGGGAGATCGTCGCGCTGCGGCTCCCCCGCTCGGCCGACCTGGTGACCGCCGTGCTGGCGACGCTGAAGACCGGGGCCGCGTACCTGCCGGTCGACCCGGACTACCCGGCCGAGCGGATCGCCTTCATGCTCGATGACGCCCGCCCGGTGTGCGAGCTCACGCCCACTTCCTTCCCGGTCCCGGACGGGCTCCCCGGTACGGAACCGGTCGTCCCCCGGCACCTCGACGACGCCGCGTACGTCATCTACACCTCCGGGTCGACGGGCCGGCCCAAGGGCGTCGTGGTGTCGCACCGCGGCATCGCGGGCCTGGTCGCCAACCAGGCCGAGCGCTACGAAGCCGGTCCGGGCAACCGCGTCGCACAGCTCATCTCCCCGAGCTTCGACGCGAGCGTCTCCGAGCTGTGCCTCGCCCTGCTCACCGGCTCCTGCCTCGTGATCCCCCCGGGCGTCCTGGCCGGCGAGGAACTCGCCGCGTTCCTCGCCGACCGGCGCATCACCCAGGCGCACCTCATCCCGGCCGTGTTGTCCGGCCTGCCGCGGATCGCGCTGCCCGCCCTGCGGGTGATCGTCACCGGCGGCGACGTTCCCCCGGTGGACGTGATCGCGCACTGGTCCGAGGGCCGCAGGCTCGTCAACGCGTACGGTCCGACCGAGGCCACCGTGGACGTCGCGTCCTGGGTGCACGACGCTCCCGGCCGACAGCCGGTCCCGATCGGCAGGCCCATCGCCAACGCCGGGGTGTATGTGCTCGACCGGTACCTGCGGCCCGTCCCGCCCGGCGTGGCCGGAGAGCTGTACACGACCGGCCCCGGCCTGGCCCGCGGCTACCTCGCCCGTCCCGCCCTGACCGCCGAGCGGTTCGTCGCGAACCCGTTCGCACCCGGCGGCCGGATGTACCGCACCGGCGACGTCGTCCGGTGGGACCGCGACGGCCAGCTGGTGTTCGTCGGCCGGGCCGACACGCAGGTGAAGCTCCGCGGCCTGCGGATCGAGCTCGGCGAGATAGAGTCCGCGCTCGCCGAGCAGCCCGGTGTCACCCACGCCGCCGCGGCCGTCCACGCCGACCGGCTCGTCGGCTACGCCGTCCCGGCCGCCGGGGTGCAGCTGGACCCCGGGGAACTGCGCGGCCGGCTCGCCGTGGTGCTGCCGGCGCACATGGTGCCCGGCGTGGTCGTGGTGCTGGAAGGCCTGCCGCTGAGTCCCAACAACAAGCTCGACCGCAAGGCCCTGCCCGTACCGGAGGTGACGGCGGCGACGGCCGGGCGCGACCCGCGCAGCCTGCGCGAGGAACTGCTCTGCGGCCTCTTCGCGGAAGCCCTCGAACTGCCCCGGGTCGGCGTCGACGCGAACTTCTTCGAGCTCGGCGGCCACTCGCTGCTCGCGATGCGCCTTGCCACCCGGATCAGCACCGCGTTCGACGTCGCGACGGACGTGCGGGCCCTCTTCGAGGCGCCCACCCCGGCCTCGCTCGCCGCGCGGCTCGACACTGCCGACGACACCGGGCCCATGGTGGTGCTGCGACGCGGCGGTGACCGCCCCTCCCTGTTCTGCGCCCCGCCGTCGCTCGGCCTGAGCTGGTGCTACGCCGGACTCCTGCGCGGGCTGCCCGAGGACGTGGGCCTGTACGGCCTGCAGGCGTGGGGACTCGACGGCCCGGGACCGCTGCCGGACTCGCTGGCCGCGTGGGCGCTCGGCGCCGTCGAACAGATCCGCGCCGTGCAGCCGCAGGGCCCGTACCACCTGCTGGGGTACTCGACCGGCGGCAACATCGCGCACGCCATCGCCACCGCCCTGCAGGAGCAGGGCGAGCAGGTGGCCCTGCTGGCCATCATGGACTCGATGCCGGGCGATCCCGCCCAGGAAGCCCCGGTGGAGGGACAGCGGCTGCTCACCACGGCCGACGTGCTCGCCGTCCTGAGCGACGACGCGGGCGGTGACCCCGACAACCGGGGCGACGAGGCGGAACAGCGGGCGCGGGGACTGGGCCTGGTCGGAGAGGTTCTCGGCGGCGCGGCCGACGAGCGGCTCTTCGACGTCATGATCAACACGATCATGGTGGTCACGGCGCACCGGCCCGCCGCGTACAAGGGCGAGGTCGCCCTGTTCACCTCGGGCGGCGAGGAGGGGGCCGCGAAGCTGGCCTCCGCCTGGGCTCCCTACGTGGACGGGGAGCTGAAGGTCACCCCGTTCACGTGCGGGCACGACGACCTGCTGGAGCCGGCCTTGCTGTGCGACATCGCCACACGTATCGCGGGGTCCTTCGAATGCGGCCCGGAAAGGGCCGTAATAGAGGACCGATAAGGCGGCTCAATACCGTGCAACGTATTCCTGTTGTCCCGCAGATTTCGAGGCGGCTCGGTCATGCCTGACAGGCTCATAGCAGAAACTCCATTCGTCCGCCGTGCCCGGCGGTCGAACCGGAGGGTCCGTCTCTTCTGCTTTCCGCATGCGGGAGCGGGGGCGAGCGCGTTCGCCGCGTGGCCGGCTCTTTTCCCGCCGGAAGTGGAAATCGTGGCCGTGCAGCTGCCCGGCCGCGAGGACCGCGTCGGCGAGCCGCACCCCGCGTCCGTCGACGCCGCCGTCCGCACCGTCGCGGTGGCGCTGCGACCCTATCTCCAGGGCCCGTACGCGTTCTTCGGCCACAGCGGCGGTGCACTGATGGCGTTCGAACTGGCCAGGGCGCTGCGCAAGCGCGGCACCCAGCCCGGACACCTGTTCCTGTCCGGGCAGTCGGCCCCGGGGCACAACGTCCCCGCGCCGGAGCTGCACCGGCTGTCCGACGACGACTTCAGCGCCGCCCTGCGGGGCCTGGACGGCACGTCGGACGGGGTGTTCACCGACCCCGAGCTGATGAAGCTGCTGCTGCCGACGCTGCGTGCCGACTTCACCCTCTGGGAGAACCACCGGCACCGCCCCGACCAGCCGCTCTCCGTGCCGATCACCGCGCTCGGCGGGGACACCGACCCGCGCGCCCCCGTCAGCGGCCTCCACGCCTGGGAGGAGCAGACGACCGGGTCGTTCTCCGTCGAGGTCTTCCCCGGCGGCCACTTCTATCTCAACGACTCCGAAGCGGAGCTCACCGCGATCCTCGGCAGCACACTGCTGGGCCGGGAGCCCGTGCACGCCTCTCAGGGGGAGCGGAACCGATGACGATGCCCGGACACGACGCCGTGGCCCTGCTGCGGGCGGCGGCCGCATCCGTGACAGGGGTCGAGGAGGCCGTACCCCTGCTGCGCAGGGAGGCCCGGCTCGACCGGGTGCGCCCGGCCGCCCCCCGCGCCGCGGACGCGCCGCCCGCGGCGGCGGGAGCACCGGCCGTAGCCTACGGCGGCGACCTGCCGGCCGACCCCGGCTTCCCCACCACCCTGCAGGAAGCCCTCCGGCTTGCCGCCGAACTCGCCCCGGACCAGGGCATCGTCTACCTGACGGGTGACGACGAGCAGTTCCAGAGCTACTCCCAGCTGCTCGCCGACGCACAGCGGCTGCTCACCGGCCTGCGCTCCACCGGCATCGCCCCCGGCGAGTCCGTGCTGTTCCAGTTCGGCGACAACCGCGCCTTCGTCACCGCGTTCTGGGCGTGCGTCCTGGGCGGATACCTGCCCACCCCGGTCGGTGCCGCACCCGGCTACGACCGTGAGAACGCTGTCACGACCAAGCTCCGCAACGCCTGGCAGCTGCTGGACCGGCCGCTCGTCCTCACCGACGCCTCCCTCGCCCCGGCGGTGGCCAAGCTGTCCGCCCTGTGGGGCGTCGACGACCTGCGGGTGGCCGTCGTCGAGGAACTGGGCGACGGCCCGCAGAGCAGGGACTGGTTCCCGGCGACCCCGGACAGCCCGGCCGTGCACCTGCTCACCTCCGGCAGCACCGGGGTGCCCAAGGTGGTCCGGCACGCCAGCCGCAGCATCCTGGCCCGCACCCGGGCCACCGCGGCGGTGAACGGATTCGATTCCGCCGAGGTCGCGCTGAACTGGATGCCGCTCGACCACGTCGGCGGCATCATCATGTGGACCGTGCGGGACGTCGTGCTGCGCTGCCGGCACGTCAACGCCACCATCGACGCCTTCCTCGCCGACCCGCTGCGCTGGCTCGACTGGATCGACCGGTACGGCGTCACCAACACCTGGGCCCCCAACTTCGCCTTCGCGCTCGTCAATGAGCGTGCCGCCGCCATGACCGGCCGGTCCTGGGACCTTTCGACGCTGAAGCACCTCCTCAACGGCGGAGAGGCCGTCGTCAGCCGCACCGCGGACCGGTTCATCGAGCTGCTCACCGCACACGGGATGCCGGCCGACGCGATGCACCCGTGCTGGGGCATGTCGGAGACCAGCTCCGGGGTGACGTACTCGGCCCTGCGCGCCGGGAATCCGGACGCGGGCCGGCTGAGGGTGGACAAGAGTTCGCTCGGCGGGGCGCTGCGCTGGTCCACCGACCCCGACGCCGTCACGTTCACGGAGGTCGGGCCGCCGATCCCGGGCGTGCGGCTGCGCATCGTCGACCCGAACGACGACGTGCTGCCCGAGGACCACGTGGGGCGGCTCCAGATCACCGGCCCGACGATCATGGAGGGCTACTTCCGCAACGAGGAGGCGAACGCGGAGGCGTTCACAGCCGACGGCTGGTTCAGCACGGGCGACCTCGCGTTCCTGCACGAGGGCCGGCTCACCATCACCGGCCGGGAGAAGGACCTCATCATCGTCCAGGGTGCCAACATCCTGAGCTACGACGTGGAGTCCATCGCGGAACAGGTGGAGGGGACCGAGGTCACGTACGTCGCCGCCTGCGGCTGGTCCGGCGCGGGCGACAGCACCGACAAACTGGTGATCTTCTTCGTCCCGGCCTCCGACGACCGGACCTCGGTCCACGACACCATCGCCGCGATCAAGGCGCGGGTGGCCGAGGCCCTGGGCCTGCAGCCCGACCTGGTGATCCCGGTCGAGCGGGAGGACTTCCCCAAGACGGGCAGCGGCAAGATCCAGCGAGCCCAGCTCATCGCCGACCTCGACGCGGGTGTCTACGCCGCATGGTGCGACGAGGCGAACGGCCCGTGGTACTTCGAGCGGACCTGGACCGACGCCCCCGCCGAACGCGGCGAGCTGCCGCCCGGCCCGTGGCTGGTCTCGGAGGCCCTCCGGGAAGAACTCGCCGCCGTGCCCGGCGTCCCCGAGCTCGTCGTCTCCCCGCCCGACGGTGCCTCCCCGGACGGACGGGCCGGCGCCGTCGTCCACCTGGCCCAGGGGCCCGACGCGCAGAGCGTGGCCCTCGACGTGCTGCGCCTGGTCCAGGACCTGGCCGCGTACGACCCCGCGCCCCCGCTCCTGGTGGTCACGAGCGGCGGTCTGTGGACGGCCGCGGGCGACGCCCTCGACCTCGCCACCGCGAGCCTGCCCGGCCTCCTGCGGACGGCCGCGGCGGAGCGGGTGCTGCCGTCCGTCCGGCAGCTCGACGTGTCCGCCCCCTCCGGCCGTGCCGCCGCCATCGTCACCGAACTCGCCTGCCACGACGCCGCCGACCTCGTGGCCCACCGCGGCACGCGACGCCTGGTGCCCAGGCTGCGGCCGATGGCCCTCGACGACCGGGGGAAGGACGCGTTCGCCACCGGCGGCCGCTACCTCGTCACGGGGGGTCTCGGCGGCGTCGCCCATCCGATCGCGGAATACCTCCTGGCCGCCCACGCCGCGAAACTGCTGCTGGTCGGGCGGAGCCCGGCCGACGGGGGCGAGCGCGCCGAACGCCTCGACGACCTCGCAGTCCTGGGCGACGTGGCCTACCGTGCGCTCGACGTGGCCGATCCGGTCGCGCTGCGGGCCGCGGTGGAAGAGGCGGAGGCACGCTGGGGAGCGCCGCTCGACGGTGTGCTGCACCTGGCCGGCGCCGACGTCTCCCACCAGTGGGCGCAACTGGAGATCCACCAGGTCGCCCGCGAGTCCCCGCAGGCCTTCCACGACGCCTACCGCGCGAAGGTGACCGGCACCCTGGCCCTCGCCGAGCTGCTGGAGGACCGGCCCGACACGCCCCTCGTGCTCTTCTCGTCGGTCAACGGCGAGTTCGGCGGAAGCTCCTTCGCGGCGTACTCGTCGGCCAACAGCTTCCTGCACGGATTCGCCGACCACTGGGGACGCGAGCGCGGCCGGCCCGTGCACTGCCTGGCGTGGAGCACCTGGAGCGGCCTGGGCATGAACCGGGGAGCACCCGAGGACGCCGCCGAGGCCCGCGGCTTCCGCACCCTCGACCCCGACGAGGGCCTCGCCTCGCTGCTCACCGTACTGGGACAGGACAGGGCCACCGTGCTGATCGGCCTCGACGGCCGCAACGAGCACATCGCGCGCGCCCTCGCCCCGGACAGCCTGCACATCGCCGAGGCGATCGTCGTGTACACCGGGTCGGCCTCCGAGGCCGACGTCCGGGCGGCCGTGGCACCGGTGGCGAGGGAGCTCGACCACCCCCTGCGCTGCCTGCGCATCGACAGGCTGCCTGCCGACCGGGACCAGCTGCTCGCCGTCGCGGTCGCAGCGCTGGAACGCGGCGGGCGGCAGTTCGTACCGCCGGCCACCGAGCTGGAACGGGCCCTGGCCGCCCTCTGGAGCGACGTCCTCGGCAGCGATGTCGGCCGTGACGACCGCTTCTTCGACCTCGGCGGCAGTTCGCTGCGCGCCGCGCAGCTCGTGAACCGCATCAACAGCGCGCTGACCGCCCGGCTGTCGGTGCACCACCTCTACGAACACCCCACTGTCGGCAGGCTCGCCGCAGTGCTTTCCCCGCAACTGGAAGGTGAACGAGGATGACCAATCCGTTCGAGGACGCGGACGGCACCTATGTGGTGCTCGTCAACGACGAGGGACAGCACTCCCTCTGGCCGACGTTCGTCGACGTGCCCGCCGGCTGGCTGACCGCCCACCCGGCCGACACCCGCGACGCCTGCCTCGCCTACATCGAGGCCAACTGGACCGACATGCGCCCGCGCAGTCTGGCCACCGCGATGGACGCGCAATAACACCATGACTCTGGCCATCGAGGTCGAGGGCCTGGTGAAGCGCTTCGGCGCCCACCGGGCCCTCGACGGAGTCGACCTCGCGGTGCCCGCCGGGCAGGTGCTGGGCCTCCTCGGCCCGAACGGGGCGGGGAAGACCACGACGGTGCGCGTCCTGGCGACCCTGCTGCGACCCGATGCCGGGCGCGCCCGGATCTTCGGGTACGACGTGGTCGAGGAGCCCCACCAGGTCCGCCGCTGCATCGCGCTGACCGGACAGTTCGCCTCGGTCGACGGCAACATCTCCGGCAGGGAGAACCTGTATCTCATCGCCCGCCTCCTGGGCGTGCCCGCCCGCCGGGCCCGCGCGGAGGCGAACGGGATGCTGGAGCGGTTCCGGCTCGGCGAGGCGGGCGGCAAGCCGGCCCGCGAGTACTCCGGCGGAATGCGCCGACGTCTCGACCTCGCCGCATCGCTCATGGGCGAGCCGAGGCTCATCTACCTCGACGAGCCGACCACCGGTCTGGACCCGCACAGCCGCAACGAGCTGTGGGCCACCGTGAAGGAGCGCGCCCTCGCCGGCTCGACCGTGCTGCTCACCACCCAGTACATGGAGGAGGCCGAGGCGCTGGCCGATTCGGTGGTCGTCGTGGACAAGGGACGGGTGATCGCCGCCGGTACGGCCGCGGAGCTCCGGGCCCGGGTGGGCGGCCGGACCCTTGAGGTACGGCCCGCGTACCCCCGGGATCTGGCGGCCCTCGCGGGCGCCCTGGCCCTGGAAGGGCTGGACGGCCGGATCGACCAGGAGGCCTGCGCGGTCCGGCTGCCGCTCGTGGAACCGGACGAACTGACCCGCGCGGTGCGGGCCGTCACCGCCTCGGCGGTGGAGGTGCTGGCCGTGGACACCCGGGTCGCCAGCCTCGACGAGGCCTTCATCGAACTGACCAGGAGCACCGCGTGACCCCGACCACCGACATCGCGCCGACCGTCGGGGTACCCCCCCTCGCCGGTTCCGCCCGGAACGGGCTGAGGGACACCGCCAGGCAGTCGCTCGCCATCGCCAGGCGCAACATGCTCCAGTTACGCGGCGACCCCGGACAGCTCCTCGACTCCGTGGTGATGCCGATGGTCTTCACCCTGATCTTCCTGTACGTCTTCGGCGGCGCCATCTGGGGAGACCGCCCCGGCGACTACCGGCAGTTCCTCCTGCCGGGCATCATGGTGCAGACGCTGATGTTCGCGTCCCGTTCGACCGGTTACCTGCTCGCCGTCGACTTCGACAACGGTGTGATGGACCGGTTCCGGTCCTTGCCCATCGCCCGCTCGGCGGTCTTGACCGGCCGGATCGTGGCGGACATGAGCCGGCTCCTGCTGGGCCAGGTCGTCATGCTCGTGTTCGCGATCGCCATCGGCTTCCGGGTGGAGACCAACTTCCTGTTCGCGGTGGCCGCCGTGCTGCTCACGCTGCTGTACGGCACTGCGCTGGCCTGGGTGTCGGCCTTCATCGGCCTCTCGATGCGCAGTCCCAACACCGTGCAGTCGGTGGGCTTCCTCTGGATGATCCCGTTCCAGTTCGGCAGTTCCATGCTGGTGCCGACCAGCACGATGCCGGGTTGGCTGCGGACCTTCGCCGAGGCCAACCCCACGACCCTGGTGACGGACGCGTGCCGCAACCTGCTCGCCGGAGGGCCGGTCGCCGGTCCCGTCCTCGGCACCGTGCTGTGGAGCGTGGGCCTCATGTGCTTTGCGGTACCGCTGGCGATATCCCGCTATCGACGTCGCTGAAATGTGATCGATAACGGGAGGGAAACCTCCGCCCATACATTCTTCTCATTCCAACTCCCCGAGTGGAGGAGCCCTCTCATGAGGTCCGGTCATACCACCGTTCCGCGGTGGCAGACGACAACCGGTACGGCACCGGGCACGGCGACCGTTCGCATTCCGCTGGAATCCGAGCCGACACCGACAGAGCTTTCCGCCGCCCACGCCAAGGTCGTCGCGCTCCTCAGCGGCGAGGACGAGGTGGCCTTCGGCCCCGCGCCCCACCTCGTGCCGGTGGCCGGCACCACATGGGCCGGTCTGGTGGACCGCGTCCGCGGCGCGGCCGTCGCTCCCGGTCACGGGTTCGAGACCATGGTCGGCGGGTCGCCGGGCACGCTGCCCGACGGCGTCGTGTTCGGGGTGTGCGTCACCGACGGCGCGCTGGTCCTGACGTACCGCACCGAGGACTTCGACGCCGACCACGCGACCCGGGTCGCCGGCTACCACCGCACCGCGCTCGACCGCATGGTCGGCGACCCGGACGCCCCCCACGAGAGCGACAGCCTGCTCTCGGACGAGGAGCGGCACCACCAATTGGTCGGGATGGCCGGCCCGGCGCGGGAGCTGCCGGACCGCCGCTTCCACGAGCTCTTCGAGGAGCGGGTACGCCTGCACCCCGACAGGACCGCCGCGATCACGGGCGAGCGCCGGATCACGTACGCCGAGCTGAACGCCCGGGCGAACCGGATCGGCCGGACCCTCCTCGACCACGGTCTGACCGCCGAGGGCTCCGTCGCCGTGGTGACCGAGCGCAACCTTGACTGGATGGCCTCCGTCCTCGCCGTGTTCAAGGCCGGCGGCGTGTACGTGCCGATCGAGCCGCACTTCCCGGCGGACCGTATCGGCACCACCCTCGACCGCGCCGGATGCACCCTCGTCCTCACGGAGCCGGGCAGCACCGCCACCCTCGGCGAGGCCCTGCGCGAGCGCCCGTCCGTCACCGTTCTGCGCGTCGACGAGAGCGAGGGGGCCGACCCGGCGGACCTCGGGCTTGGCATCGGCCCCGACCGGCTGGCCTACATCTACTTCACCTCCGGCTCCACGGGCAGGCCCAAGGGGGTGATGTGCGAGCACGAGGGCATGCTCAACCACCTCTACGCGAAGACCGACGACCTCGGGGTGGGCGAGGGCGACGTCGTCGCGCAGATCGCTCCGCAGTGCTTCGACATCTCCCTGTGGCAGCTCGTCGCGGCCCTGCTGGTGGGCGGTACGACCCTCATCGTGCCGCAGGAGGCGATCCTCGACGTGGAGCGGTTCGTGGAGGTCGTCCGCGCCGCGGACGTGGCCCAACTCGTCCCCTCCTACCTCGAAGTGGTGCTGTCGCACCTGGAGGAGCACGGCGGCGGCCTCGGCCGGATCCGCTGCCTCTCGGCCACCGGCGAAGCGCTCAAGAAGGAGCTCGTCGACCGTTGGTTCGCCGCCTTCCCAGGCACTGCGCTCGTCAACGCGTACGGACTCACCGAGACCTCCGACGACACGAACCACGAAGTGATGACCGAGCCGCCGCGCGGTGACCGGGTCCCCCTCGGTCCGGCCGTCGCCAACGTGCGGGTCTACGTCGTCGGCCCCGACCTCGAACCGGTGCCGCTCGGCTCACCCGGCGAGATCGTGTTCGCCGGAATCTGCGTCGGCCGTGGCTACGTCAACGACCCGGAGCGAACGGCCGCCGCGTACGGCACCGATCCGCACCGACCGGGGGAGCGGCTCTACCGCTCCGGTGACTTCGGCCGCTGGTGCCCCGACGGCAAGCTGGAGTTCCTGGGCCGCCGCGACGCACAGGTGAAGCTGCGGGGCTTCCGCATCGAGCTCGGCGAGATCGAGAACAGGCTGCTCGGCGTCGCCGGGATCCGTGACACCGCAGTGGTCGTCACCGGTGAGACCCTGGTGGCGTTCTACGCCGCCGCCGCCGACGTACCCGTCGACGAGCTGCGGACGTGGCTGGCGGCCGCGCTGCCGGAGTACATGGTGCCGAGCCGTTTCAGGCGCCTCGACGCCCTGCCGCTCACCGCCAACAGCAAGATCGACAAGAAGCGGCTGGCGGAGCTCGCGGGGGCGGACGACGACGGCCTGCAGCCGCCGGTCACCCCGACGGAACAACGGATCGCCGCCGCCTGGGCGGCCGTGCTCGGCCTGACACCCGAACGGGTCGGCCGCAGCAGCCACTTCTTCGACTCGGGTGGCACCTCCCTCTCCGCCGTGCGCCTCGTCGTGAAGCTCGACCGGGCCGTGTCGCTGAAGGACCTCACCCGGTACCCGCGGCTGAGCGACCTGGCCGCATTCATCGACGGAACCGGCGGCCCCGAAGTGGCGGACACCGCAACGGGCCTCCTGAACCCCCTCTTCACGCCCCCCTCGCCGGCCGCCACCCTCGTCTGCTTCCCGTACGCGGGCGGCAACGCCGTCAACTTCCAGCCCGTCGCGGCCGAGTTGGCGGACAGTGGGCTGGCAGTCCACGGAGTTGAGCTGCCCGGCCACGACCTCACGATCGAGAGCGAGCCGTTCGCCTCCCTGGAAGAGATCGCCGCAGCCGTGGCGGACGAGATCGGCGAGCGCGTCGCCGGACCGGTCCTGCTCTGGGGCCATTCCTCCGGAGCCGCCCCGGCCGTGCTGACCGCGCGTCTGCTGGAGGAGCGGGGGCACGACCTGCGGGCCGTCCTGATCGGCGGCCAACTGGTCGGCACCCCCGACGACCGGCGGAGGTTCAGCGCCGAGATCGAGACCATGGCCCCCCTGGAGATCGCCGCACGCCTCAGTGGCGAGAGCGGCTACGCCGAGCTCTCCGGGACGGACACGAGTCGAGCGGCGCTGGTCGGTGCGGCGTACCGGCACGACGTCCTGGAAGCGAACACGTTCTTCGCCGACGTGGCGGAGCATCCGCCGGCCACGCCCCTCGCGGCTCCGCTGACCCTCGTGGTGGCCGCCGACGACCCCGCCACCCAGGGCCACGAAGGCGGCATCGAAGCCTGGCGCCGCATCGCCAGGTCCGTCCGGGTACGCGAACTGCCCGACGGGGGTCACCACTTCTTCCGCACCAGGCCGGCGCAGACAGCCGCCGTGGTGCTGGCTGTCCACGACATGCACGAGAGAGAGCGAGTGTGAAAGTGCCGCCGAATGACATCGACCCGTTCGCAGGACTCGACGGACGGCGCGACGAGGGCCGTCCGGCCATCGTCACCGCTGCCGACGCGTCGGACCCGGCGGCCTGGGCCGCCGAACACCGCGAGGCGCTGTACCGGATCGTCGCGTCGCACGGCGCAGTACTGGTACGCGGCCTCGGGCTGAACGACGCCGCCGGAGCGGCCACGGTCCTCAAGGTCCTCGGGAACGACCTGATGCCGGAGCGCGAGGCGTTCGCGCCCCGCTGGACGTATGACGACCGCATCTACTCGTCCTCCAAATGGCCGCCGAACCAGCCGATGTGCATGCACCACGAGCTGAGCTACGCGCTCGAATTCCCCGCCACCATGGCCTTCGCCTGCCTGAGCGCGCCCGCCAGCGGCGGGGCCACCGCCCTGGCCGACGCCGGCCGTGTCCTGCAGGGCCTGCCCGCCGACCTCGTCGAGCGCTTCGAGCGCGAGGGGTGGCTGCTCACCCGCAGCTACACCGAGGACATCGGCGTTCCGTGGACGGAGGCGTTCGGCACCACCGACCGCGCCGAGGTCGAGCGGTACTGCGCGGCCAACGACATCTCCTTCGAATGGAACGGCAACGGGCTGCGCACCAGCCAGCGTCGTCCGGCGGTGCTGCGCCACCCTGCCGACGGCGAGCGGCTCTGGTTCAACCAGATCGCCTTCCTCAACGAGTGGACGATGGCGCCCGAGGTCCGTGAGTACCTGGTCGACTTCTACGGCCCGGAGGGCCTGCCGTTCAACACGCGCTTCGGCGACGGCGGTGAGATCACCGAGGACATCGTCACGCTGATCAACAAGGTGTACGACTCCGTCACCGTCGCCGAGCCGTGGCGCCCGGGCGACGTGATGCTCGTCGACAACCTGCGCACGGCTCACAGCCGGCTGCCGTACGACGGAGCCCGCGAGGTGCTCGTCGCGATGGCGAACCCCACCACCCGATCGGTCTAGAGGTTCGAGAAGCCAGATGACGAAGCACAACCCAACTTTCGCAGTGATCTCCGGCCAGCAGGTGCAGCGTGCGCTGAGCGGGCAGGAGCGACTGGTCACGGAGATCGTCGAAGCGGCCTATATGGCGCACGGTGCGGGGAAGACGGTCAATCCGCCGTCGTACTTCCTCCAGTTCCCCGACCGCCCCACCGCCCGCATCATCGCCCTGCCCGCGTCGCTGGGCGGGGACGACGGCGTGGACGGACTCAAGTGGATCTCCAGCTTTCCGGAGAACGTGAACTCCGGGCTGCCGCGCGCGTCGGCGGTCCTGATCCTCAACGATCCCCGTACCGGCTATCCGTACGCCTGCCTGGAGAGCTCGATCATCAGCGCGAGCAGGACCGCCGCGTCCGCCGCCCTCGCCGCCGACAGGCTCTCCCGCGGAAGGGCCCGCCCCACCAGGGTCGGCTTCATCGGTACAGGTCTGATAGCCCGCTACCTGCACACCTACCTGGCGGGCACGGGATGGTCCTTCGACGAGGTCGGCGTACACGACCTGTCCGGCGAGCACGCGGCCGGCTTCGCCGACTACCTGGGCCGATGCGGTGAGGGCGGTCGGGTGACCGTGCACGACTCCGCGGACGACCTGATCCGCGGCAGCGACCTGGTGGTCTTCGCCACCGTGGCGGGCACTCCGCACGTCACCGACCCGGAGCTGTTCGCCCACCACCCGCTGGTGCTCCACGTCTCGTTGCGCGACCTGGCGCCGGAGATCATCCTCGATTCCGTCAACTACGTCGACGACGTCGAACACTGCCTCAAGGCCAACACCTCGCCGCATCTCGCCGAACAGCTGGTGGGCCACCGGGACTTCATCCACGGAACCCTCTACGACGTCATGGCGGGCCGTACCGAGGTGCCGTCCGACCGCACGGTGGTGTTCTCCCCGTTCGGCCTCGGCGTGCTCGACCTGGCCGTAAGCGCCCATGTCCACGACCAGGTGTCGCGCAGCGGCGACCTGCACGTGGTCGAGGACTTCTTCCACGAGATGAACCGGTACGGCGGCTAGGGGCAACTGCCCCAGAACGGGAGGAAGCTGTGCCGATCATCTCAGAGGCGCAGGAGTATCACGAGGAGGACCTGTTCGTCGACCTCCGTCGGACCTTCGGGCGCAGGCTCTACCTGAAGTGCGAAGGTTTCAATTTCGCCGGTTCGATCAAGCTCAAGGCCGCCCGGGCGATGGTCGAGGCCGCGGAGGCCGGCGGCGTGCTGCGTCCCGGCTCCGTCCTGGTGGAGTCGTCGTCGGGCAACCTCGGCGTGGCGCTGAGCATCCTTGCCGCCAGCAAGGGCTACGGCTTCGTCTGCGTCACCGACAACAGGTGCAACCTGGCCACGAAGCAACTCATCGAGGCCATGGGCGGCACGGTCTACACCGTCACCGAACCCGCGGCCGAGGGCGGCTTCCTCGGTGCGCGGCTGCGCCTGGTGCAGGAACTGTGCGAGTCGAACGACAGCCACGTCTGGCTCAACCAGTACGCCAATCCCAACAACGCGCTCGCGCACTACAGGTCGACGGCCCCGGCGATCGCCAGGCGATTCCCCGACCTGAAGGTGGCCTTCGTCGGGGCCGGAACGACCGGCACGCTCATGGGCTGCGCCCGCTACTTCAAGGAGAACCGGCCCCAGGTCACCGTCGTCGCCGTCGATGCGGTCGGGTCGGTCACGTTCGGTGGCCCGTCCCTGCCGCGGATGATCCCCGGCCTCGGCACCGGAGTGCGACCGCCGCTGCTCGACCGGTCCTACGTGGACGACGTGGTCCACGTCAGCGAGGTGGAGACCGTGCGCGCCTGCCACCGGTTGGCCGGGCGCGGTTTCCTGCTCGGCGGCTCCACCGGGACGGTGATCAGCGGAGCCATGCGCTGGCTGGACGAGCACGCTCCCGGCGAGGACCTCACCGCCGTGGCGATCGCGCCCGACATGGGCGAGCGCTACCTGGACTCGGTCTACCACAGGGGATGGGTCGAGGAGATATACGGCAACTCAGTCCTCGCCGACGAACTCGAGAAAGCCGAGGAAGTACCGATGATGTCCAGTACGGGTGTTGCGCGATGACCGAGCTGCTGCAGGCGGACGTCGCCGAACGAGCGGATTTCACCCTCGACGGTGAAGCCGCCCTGGTGGAAGCCGTCGCGCGAGGGGTGCTGGACGTCGCAGACGGCCGGGTCGACTCGCCCGAGTTCGTCGCGGCGGCCCGTGACGCGTGGGAGAACCTGCCCGGCCCGCTGCGGCAGGCGATCCGCCGGTTCCGCCGGCACTCCGGACCTCGTGGACGGCTGCTGATACGGGGACTCCCGCTGGGTGACGTCTCACGGGACACCCCGGCGGCCGCGGACTCGGTCCAGCGGGACGCCTCCGTCGCCGCCGCGGTCCTTCTCATGGTGGCCTGCGGACTGGGCGACCCCGCCGCGTTCCGGCGGGAGAAGTCCGGCGCCCTGGTGCAGGACGTCGTACCGGTGCCGGGCCGCGAGGAGTTCCAGGGCAACGCCGGCTCGGTGCTCCTCTCGTTCCACAACGAGAACGCGTTTCACGAGCACCGCCCGGATTACGTCATGCTGCTCTGCCTGCGCGCCGACCACGAGGGTGTCGCGGGCACCCGTACCGCCTGTGTCCGCGAGGTCCTGGAGCAGCTCAGCCCGGCCTGTCGCGAGGCGCTGGCCCGTCCCGAGTTCGTCACCGAGGCGCCGCCTTCGTTCGGGTCCGGCTGCGCCGACGCTCCCCGGCACCCGGTGCTGGGCGGCTCGTGGGAGGACCCCGACGTGCGGGTGGACTTCTCCGCCACACGGGCGACCACCACGGGTGGCGCCGCCGCCCTCGCCGAGCTGGGTGCGCTCTTCGAGCAGGTCTCGCAGACGTCCCGACTGCTGCCGGGCGACCTGGTCATCGTCGACAACCACGTCACCGTGCACGGCCGCACCGCATTCACTCCGCGCTACGACGGCAGGGACCGCTGGCTGCAGCGCACCTTCGCGCTCACCTCCCTGCGCCGCTCCCGGGGCGGGCGTCCGGACGACGGCTACGTTCTGGTTGAATGAGGATCCGGCCGACGACTACCAGGGGAGCATGTCGTGCGAGTGGTCATCGCCGAGGACTCGGTGATTCTTCGTGAAGGCATGGTCGAGCTGCTGACCGCCCGCGGCTGTGAGGTCCTCGCCACCGCGGGCGACGCGGACGAACTGCTCTGCGCGGTGGCCGAACACGTCCCCGACGTCGCCGTCGTCGACATCCGGATGCCCCCGACCCACACGGACGAGGGCATCCGTGCCGCCGTCCAACTCCGCGCCGAGCAACCGGGCGTGGGCATCCTGGTCTTCTCCCAGCACGCCGAGCCGTCCTGGGCGGCCCGTCTGTTGGCCGACGAGGCGTCAGGCATCGGCTACCTGCTCAAGGAACGCGTTTCCGCCACGGCGGACTTCATCGAGGCCCTGCGTCGGGTCGCGGCCGGTGGTGTGGTCCTCGATCCCGAGATCGTCAGCCGCATGCTGAACAGCGGCACGCGCCGCCTCGACCGACTGACCGCCAGGGAACGAGAGGTCCTGAGCCTGATGGCCCAGGGCCACTCGAACCGCTCCATCGCCACACTCCTCGTCATCTCCGAGCGGGCGGTGGAGAAGCACGCGGCGTCCGTGTTCGTGAAGTTCGACCTCCCCTCGACCGACGCCGACAACCGACGCGTCAAGGCCGTCGTCGCCTACCTGCAGGAGATCGGGCCCTAAACGGCGGCCGCGTGCGCTCGGCGGCCGGTGCGGCGGCAAGGGGGGCGGATATCCGAACCCCGAAGACGGGAGGTAGCACGATGTTCCGTACGGGCCGTGCAGCCGAGAATGAGGACATGGCACTGAGAACCGACGCTACTGTCCGGCCCGCCGTGGAAGCAGGGCTGGGAGTCCGCGCCGAGAACCTGCACCGCACGTACGGCCGGGGCCGCGACGCGGTCAAGGCCCTGCGCGGCGTGGACATCACCTTCGCGGCCGGCTCGTTCACCGCGGTGATGGGCCCCTCCGGGTCGGGAAAGTCGACCTTGCTGCAGTGCGTCGCGGGAATGGACCGGCAGACGGCGGGCACGGTCCACTGGGGTTCGACGGACATCACGGCCCTGCCCGAGCGGCGGCTGGCGCAGCTGAGGCGTGCCGAGGCGGGGTTCATCTTCCAGTCGTACAACCTGATGCCCGCCATGACGGTCGAACAGAACGTCGCGCTTCCCGCGCGGCTGGCCGGTGCCCGGGTGGACTGGGACGCGGTGGCAGAGTCCCTCGCGCAGGTGGGCCTGGCGGACCGGAGGAAGGAACGGCCCGGCCGTCTCTCCGGCGGTCAGCAGCAACGGGTGGCCGTGGCCCGTGCGTTGTTCAGCCGGCCCCGTGTCCTCTTCGCCGACGAACCGACCGGCGCGCTCGACCGCTCCACCAGCCGGGAAGTGCTCTGGCTGCTGCGCGAGCGAGTGGAAACCGGAGGCAGCACCTGCGTGATGGTGACGCACGATCCGGTCGCGGCGAGTTTCGCGGACCGCGTCGTCGTCCTCGCCGACGGTCTCCTGATCGATGACCTCGCCCGCCCGTCGGCGGCGCAGATCGCCGAGAAGCTGAGCGGGTTGGCATGTTGAGGTTCGCACTCGCGGCCCTGAGGGCCCGGCCCGCGTCCTTCGCGGGACTTGCCACGGCGCTCTTGATGGCCGTCGCCGTGATCACGCTGTTCGGCTCCCTCATCGCAACGGCGATCGCCGGCGGTGGTGACTCCCGGCTCGCGATGATCGGTGGGGCGTTCGGCGAGATCGCGATGCTGATGGCCCTGTTCGTGGTGGCGAACACGCTCGGCTTCTCCGTGCGCCTGCAAGCCCGGGACATGGCCCTGCTGCGCACGAGCGGGGCGACGCCGGCCCAGGTCAAGCGGCTCATCAGGTGCCAGGTGCTCCTGGTGATCCTGCTCGTCTCACCGCCGGCGTGGGTGCTCGGCTCCTGGGGTGCGCGGGTCTTCCTGACGGAGCTCGTTGCGCGTGGCCTGGCCCCGGCCGCATCCGGTGTGCCGTGGTCGCCGTGGCCCATGCTGATCGCGACCGCGGCGACGTCACTCGTCGGCGTCGGCGCAACGAAGATCGCCGCCCGCCGCACGGTCCGCGGCAGGCCGTCCGCGGCGATGGCTCAGACGGCGGCAGAACAGGGCCGGCTGGGCTGGGTGCGAGGCGCCGCCGGGGTGCTCTTCCTCGCGGGCGCCGGCTTCCTCTGCGCGTTCTTGGCGCGGCAGCCGGCGGACAAGGCCGCTCAGGCGGCCCTGCTCGGGGCACTGCTCCTCGTGATCGCGGTGGGACTGCTCGGACCCCTGCTGGCGCGTCTGGCCATGGTGCTGCTCGGCCTGCCGTTCCGTATCGCGGGCAGCCGACACCTGGGGGACGCCGGCGGCTGGCTCGCCGCGGACAACCTGAGGGGCCACGCCCACCGGCTGGCTTCCGCCGTGGTGCCGATCGCGCTGCTGGTCGGGCTCTCGACGACGTTCGCCGCGGTCACGGGGACGCTCCAGGAGGTCGCCCCGCCGGGCACCTACGCCGAGAGCGACATCTGGCTGCGCGGGGTGGAACTCGCCATGCTGGCCGGCTTCGGCGCGGTGGCCACCGTGAACACGCTCGTCTCGCTGACGGCGGCGAGGCGGCGGGAGTACGCGCTGCTCACCCTGACCGGTGCGACCCGGCTCCAGCTGTTGCGGATGCTGGGCGCCGAGGCGGCGCTGACCGCCATGGCGGGCGTACTGCTCGGAATCCTGGTCGCGGCGCCCGTGAGCGTGGCGTTCGCGGTGGCCGCCACGGACGGCCTGCTCCCCTCGCTCCCGCTGGAGATGTACGGCCCCCTGGTGCTGGGCGTGGTGGCGCTCACCGCCACGACGATCCTCGTGACCGGCGTGAAGGCCACCTCGGAGCCGGCCGTCTCGGCCGCGGCCACGGCATGACGGCGACCACGTTCGTCGAGGACGGCGCCCGAACGACGGGACGCAAGGTACGGCCGGCGGCGATCGCCTATGCCTTCGCCGGGCTGCCGCTCTCGCTGATCGGCATCGTCTACGTCCTGGCCGTCCTCTACGTCGGCGGCCTGCTCTCGCTGACCCTGCTCGGACTGCCGGTGCTCGCCGCCGGCCTGAGGGGTGCCCGGTCTCTCGGCCGGGTCCACGCCCGGTTGGTCCGGGCGCTGCTCGGCGAGCCCGTGGACGCCCCCGCGCCACCGCGGGCCGCGCCCGGGCTGATGCGCTGGATCCGGAGCAGCCTGTCCGACGCGACCGCCTGGCGCAGCATGCTGTACCTGACGCTCCGGCTCCCGGTCGACGTCGTCTCCTTCGTCCTCACGGTCGCTCTGCCGGGCCTCGGTGTGTGGTCCGTCGTGTGGGCGCTGATCAGCCGGCCGGGACTGTTGCCGGGTACCGCCGCGGTGGTGGCCGGTCTGCTCGCGCTGGCGGTCGCCCCGAGGGCGGTCCGTGCGATGACGAACCTGCACCGGCTGCTCGCCCGGTCCCTGCTCGGACCCAGCGTCGCCCAGCGGCGCGTGCGCACTCTCGAATGGGCGCGCAGCACGGCCCTCGCCGAGGGCGCCCGCAGCCTGCGCCAGGTCGAGCGTGACCTGCACGACGGGACGCAGGCACAACTCGTCGCGATCGCCATGACACTGTCGTTGACCGCGGACGCCCTGGAAGACGAGGCTCCGCCCGCCGACCGGACCCGCATGCTCGTCGCACGGGCCCGTACCCAGACCGACGCGGCCATCGCGGAACTGCGGCGCCTCATCGACGGGATCAGCCCCGCCGCGCTCGATCTGGGACTCGTCGACGCGCTGCCGAAGTTGACGGCACAGGCCGGCGTGCCGATCACCCTCAAGGTGAACCTTGACGAGCGGCCCGACGCGGTGATCGAGAGAGTGGCCTACTTCTGCGTTGCCGAACTGCTGACGAACATCGCCAAGCACAGCGGGGCGACGCAGGCGTCGGTGGACGCGGATCTCGTGGGTGAACTGCTGCGGATCCGGATCCACGACAACGGCGTGGGCGGCGCCCGGACCGGGGCGGGAAGCGGCCTGCTGGGCCTTCGCGAACGGCTGGCCGCGGTCGACGGCACCCTCAGCCTCGACAGCCCGGCATCAGGATCCACCACCGCCGTGATCGAACTGCCCGTCCGCATCTGACGGGACGCGGCCCGACGGACCCGATCATCTGCGCCTCCGGAAGCCGCCGTGGACGCGTACGCCGCGTACGCCCCTGCCGCCTGCCCACGGCCCGGACGGCCCTTGACGTTTCTCTCATCAGTGGAAGGAAGGCCCTCGATGCGCGCTGCGCGGATCAGGCACGGATTACTCATAGCCGTCGTGGCCGGATGCATCGTCGCGTCGGTCACGGCCGCCGCGGCGTCGGCCGTGCCAGGCCTGCCGGACGCTCCTCGGCCCGCTCCGGTCACCGCGGAGAACCTGTCCGAACGCTACGCGGTGAACCAGCGGTACATCGCAGAGGCGGCAGAGGCGGCGCGACGGATGGGCGACGACGATCGCGCCCTGGCGCTCGGCCGACTGGGCGCCGCCGGCCGGACCTTCCTGGAGGTCAGCGCAGAGGGCGACGGCCAGGCGGTGGAGGTGCTCGGAGACCTGGTGCACGCGCAGCGGATCGCTCTCGTGGTGCCGGGGGCGGACACCACCGTCGACACCTTCGACCACCTCGGTTCCCCCCACGGTTCGATCGGCGGAGGCGCCCGTGCGCTGTACGACGAGATGCGCTCGATCGACCCCGGTTCACGGATCGCCGTCATCGCCTGGTACGGCTACCACGCGCCCCGCACGAAGAGCCGCGACACCTTGACCCGCGCCCGGGCGGCCCAGGGTGGCAGCCGGCTCCGCGACCGGCTTCGCCGGCTTCGGGAGCTCAACCCCCAGGCCTCCACGTCCCTGTTGTGCCACTCGTACGGGAGCGTGGTGTGCGCGGAAGCGCTGCGCGGGGACGGGGGGGCACAGTCCGAAGTGACCGGGCTCGTCGTCGTCGGCAGCCCGGGCATGGGGGCCGAGTCGGCCTCCGAGCTGGGGATCCGAGTGCCGTTCTGGGCCGGCCGGGGCAGCAGGGACTGGATCGCGAACGTGCCGCACACCCAGGTCTCCCTGTTCAGCGAGAGCGTGGGCTTCGGTGCCGACCCGACCTCCGCGGACTTCGGCGCCCGGACGTTGCCGACCGGCGACAGCAGACACGGCGACTACCTCCGTCCCGGTGGTCTCTCACTGAGGAACATCGCCCTGATCAGCCTGGGGCGGGGCTCGGAGGTGTCCCGTGGCTGATCTGCGAGCCCGACGGCCGCACAGTGCGCCCGCGACCTCCGCAGCCGGGGCGGCCCCCTCCCGCACACGGCTCGCCGAGCGGACCATCGTGGACCGGCTCCACCGGGCGGTGATGCGGATCGACGCGGCGACCCCGTCCTCCCGGGACCGCGCGGTGGACGTCCTCCGCGCCCTGTCCATCCTCGGGGTGGTGCTCGGCCACTGGCTCGTGAGCGCCGTCGTGCTGAAGTCGGGAGGTCACTTGGGGGGTGACAGCCCGTTACGCCACATGCCCGGCTTCACTCCGGTGACCTGGCTGCTCCAGCCGCTCGCGGTCTTCTTCTTCGTCGGCGGCCGCGTCGGGTCCCAGAGCCACGCCTCCGCGATGGCGCGTCACATCGGCTACCGCGCCTGGCTGGCCCAGCGGTTGCGGCAGCTGTTCCGGCCCGTGGTGGCCCTCGTGGCCGTGTGGTTGCTGGTGCTGCTCGGGCTGGCCGCTGCCGGGGTCGCGTACGAGACGATCCGAACCCTCGTCCAGCTCGCCGTGTCCCCGCTCTGGTTCCTCTTGGTCTACGCGGTGATCACAGCGGCCACCCCGCTGATCCGGCGGTGTGCGGGCCGGCTGGCGGTTGCGGCCTTCCTGGTGGTCGCGGCGCTGGATCTGGCGCGGGTACTGGCGGACGACACCGGATGGGTCTCCGTGCTCCGGTCCCTGAACGTTCCCGCAGGCTGGCTGGTGCCGTACGCGCTGGGTGTGCTCTGGGCGGCGGACGGTCTCGCTGGTCGCCGGCGTGCGGCCGGAATGCTGGTCGGCGGCACGGCCGCGGTGGCGGTCCTGGTGTTGTGGTGCGACTACCCGGCGAGCATGGTCGGCGTCCCCGGGGCTGCCCTGTCCAATCTCAGCCCGCCGAGTCTGGCAGCTGTCTGCTTCGGAGTGGCCCAGTGCGGATTGGGACTTCTGCTGTGCGGTCCGCTCCGCCGGCTCGCCGGGCAGCCGGCGGAGCAGGATCCGGTCCTGCCGCAGAGCCGACCCGGGGCGTCCGCCCGGGCCACCGCCGGACAGTTCTGCTGGGCGGCCGTGGCGCTGCTGAACCTCTCGGCCATGACGGTCTTCCTCTGGCACCAGACGGCCATGCTCGCCACCACCGTGGTCTCGGCCGGCTCCGGACAGCACTTCTTCGGCCTCCTCACCGTGCCGGACAGCCCGCACTGGGTGCTGTGCCGCCTCGCCTGGCTCCCCGTGTTCGCGGGCGTGCTCGCCGTCTGCTGGAAGGCGTTCCGCGATCTGGAGTGGAACGTCCGACGGCGCCGTCGATAAAGCGGCATTATCGGGACGATTTCCAACCGATATCGCCCTGCTGTACGGTGTTCGCTATTTGCCATCGAGTTGGACTCGCAAAAACAAAGGAGAAAGTTTCGTGACTGTTTCCAAGGGCGTCGAGAATTCAAAGCCGATCGGTGGCGGGGATTCGATGTCGGAGGGTGTCGGGAATGCGCTGCGGAATCTTTCCGTGGAATCCGTGGGCGCGCTCTACGCGAAGTACCGGGACGACCTGCGCGGCGTCAGGGATCAGCAGCGCAAGTTCCTGCAGCAGCGCGGGAAGTCGATGAAGGCGCAGCTCGACGACTACGAGGCCGAGATCACCTATTTGCTGCTTCGTGAACACCGCCCCGAGACCGTCGTGGAGATAGGGACGTTCTACGGCTGGTCCACGATGTGGATCCTGAGCGCGCTGCGGGACAACGGCGCGGGCCACCTGTATTCGTTCGACATCGTGGACCACGTGGTGAGCAATGTTCCGGCGGAGCTTTCGGCGGACCGCTGGACGTTCACGAAGGGAGACGTCCGCGAGCGGCTCGGAGAGATTCCCGCGCAGACGGATTACCTGTTCATCGACGCCGACCACGGTGCCCGGTTCGCCCACTGGTACATCGACAACGTATTCCCGAAGGTCCCCTCGGGGACTCCGACAAGCGTGCACGACGTCTTCCACGGGCGCCGCCCGAAGCCGCTGAGCGAGGGTTCGGTGCTCATGAAGTGGCTCACGGGGCGGCGCATTCCGTACTTCACCCCGTCGGCCGCCCACGCTCCGGAGGTGATCGAGCAGCTCCGCGCGGTGAAGAGCGGGCTGGGGCTCGACGAGCCGGTCCGTGACAGCCGGCACAACCCGATGGTCTTCTTCACCCTCGGCTGACGGAGCCGCCTACGACGGGCCGGGGAAGTGGCCCGGGTATACCCCGGGCCGCCCGGGCGCGTACGAGCAGCCGCTCGGAGCGGGCGGGGCGCCGGCGCCGTCAGGGGGTGGGGTCCGCCCTGGGCTGTTTCTTTGTTGGTGTGGAGGTCCGTTGCGGCTTCCAGGGTTGCTGCCGTGGAGAGGGTCGGACAGGCCAGCAGGGTCGCCGCGATCGCGAGGCCCGTGGCCGGCAGGGCGGGCGGGGTCGTCGGCAGCTGGTTCTGCGCCTTGCGCTGCATCCAGGCCACGGCGGCGTTGTTGGGGCGACGTTGACCGTCCGCGCCCGCCCCCGGGCCGTCCACGCCCCTTCCTGCCAGGTCGCGGACCTGGTGAATCCTGGTCCGGGAGACCGATGGTGATCGGGTTTCTCGTACGAAGACCGGGAGAACCTCCGGCCGGAAACCGTCTGTTAATTCACGAAATCGCTCATATCGCGCTTTAGGGTGCCTGCTGTTCAGCCAAGACGCTGGCCTTTCGGTTGGTGGGGTCCGGTTATGGGGCCAGGCGGCGGAAGCGGCTGGCGTGGAAGACCAGGGGGGACGTGGTCGACGCAGTGCGCAGGTGGTGGATCTCCAGCAGGGCGATCGTGTGATCGCCCGCCGGGACCTCCGCGAAGACCGAGCACTCGAACCAGGCCGCCGCGCCGTCGAGGAAGACCGCCCCGTTCCGGGAGGTCCGCCAGCCCACCTCCCGGAACCGGTGCTCCGCCGCGCCCGCCAGGTGGCGGCACGCCGCGGCCTGGTCCTCGGCCAGCACGCTGAGGCCCAGCCGGAGCCGGCCCTGCAACTGCGGCCAGGTGGACGACGATTCCTGGATGCACGCCGACAGCAGCGGTGGCGCGAGGGACACGGACGTGAAGGCGCTGACGGCCATGCCCACCGGTTCACCGCCGACCAGGCCGCAGAGCGCCGTCACACCGCTCGGGAAGCAGCCGAACGCCTGCTTCAGCGTCGGCGCGTCCAGCTCGACGGTGTCGAAACCGATCAGGTCGTCGATCACGTCAGACGGTGGCCCCGTGGCGGCCGGCCGGGCGGGTCAGGCCCAGTCGGTCGCGCAGCGTCGCCGGTCCGGGTGGGGTCGCCGGGCCACCGCTCGTCCGGCGCACCTCGGCCGCGAGGGACAGTACGGCGTCGTGGGCCGTGTCCGGGTCGGGGGAGGGTGCGTACAGGGTGAAGCCGTCCGCGCCTTCCGCCTCGTACACGGACAGGAGGTGGTCGGCGGCCCCGGTGGCGCCGTCGGCCGGCCAGTCGAGCAGGACGAGGACCTCGTCGGGGTTGCGCCCGGCCCGCCGGGCCTGTTCCCGCAGGTCGTCGCGGACCGCCTTGGCCTCCCCGGCGCTGTGGGCGGGCAGCAGGACCACGTCGGCGATGCGGGCCGCGAGGGCGAGTTCGCCGGGGTCCGTCGCGCGCTGCACCAGGGGCGGATGTGCCTGGGGCGGACGGGCGATGTTCAGCGGTCCGGCCACGTCGTAGTACTCGCCGGCGTGGTCGAGCGCGTGGAGTTTCTCGGGCACGAAGTACGCCCCCGAGGCGCGGTCCCTGAGGAAGGCGTCGTCGTCGAAGCTGTCCCACAGACCGGTGAGCACCTCGGCGAACTCCGTGGCGCGGGCGTGCCGCTCCGGCGCGGTGCTCGGCTCCCGGTGGTAGTTGGCGGCCGCGTCCGGATCGGCGTGGACGAGCGGCTGCCAGCCGCCGCGGCCGGCGCCGAGGTGGTCGAGCGTGGCCAGGGCGCGGGCCGCGTGGTAGGGGAAGGTGTGCTCGGTGCAGACGGAGGGCACGAACCCCACGCTGGTGGTGCTGACGGCCAGGGCCGCTGCGAGGGTGCCGGCCTCGAAGTGCGGGTCGTCGGCCGGGTCGGGCGCCGCCGCATGGCGGTCCGCCAGGAGCAGGGCGTCGATCCCGGCGGCCTCGGCCTCCCGGGCGCGTCGGCGGACCTGCGCGAAGGAGACGTCCCCGCTGCCCCGCGCGTGCGCGCCGGCCGGTCGGGCGGCCGTGATCAGGCGTGTGAACAACGGGATGCGGCCATCGCTCCGGGTCATGCGGCACCTTCCTCGAACGTCGTGGCACCGGCGAGCGCGGTCGCGTCGGCCGGGGGAGGGCTCGCCAGCCCCAACTTCTCGCGCAGCGTGCCCTCGGCGTACTCCTCGGACACGAGACCTCGCCGCCGCAGCTCCGGCACGACGTGGTCGACGAACGCGTCCAGGGAGGCCGGGAGGTGGGGGAAGTCGACGATGTAGCCGTCTGCGGCGCGCTCGGTGAACCCGCGCTCCATGTGGTCCGCCACCTGCTCGGGGGTGCCCGCGAAGAAGTCCGCCACCTGGCGCAGGGCGAGCTGGCGGAGCGTCAGGTTCTCCCGGCGGGCCAGCGCCGTCCACATCGCCCGCGTGCTGGACGAGCGGTTCGAAGCCGGGATGTCCGGCACCGGCCCGTCCAGCGGGTACTTCGTCAGGTCCACGTCGCCCAACTGCTCCTGGAGGGCGCGGACGGCGACGATGTCGGGCACCAGGTCGTGCAGCTCGCCGATGAGCCGGCGCGCCTCCTCCTCCGTGCTGGCCACCAGGGGCTGGACGCCCGGCCAGATCTGCACCTGCTCCGGGTCCCTGCCGTGGGCGGCGACCCGTCGCTTCAGGTCCTCGTAGGTGGCCTGGCCGTCGGCCAGCTGCGTGTGCCGGGTGAAGATCACCTCGGCGTGGCGGGCGGCGAACTCCCGGCCCACGGGCGAGGCTCCGGCCTGGAAGATCACGGGGCTGCCCTGCGGGGAGGGCGGCAGGTTGAGCGGTCCGCGGACCCCGAAGAACGACGGGTTCGAAGGTGTCGACGGCGTGCCGGCCGCGTCGGTGCCCGTCGGCCGCTCGAGACCCCACAGCCGCTTGGCCACGCCGATGAACTCCTCGGCGCGCACGTAACGCAGATCGTGTTCCATGTGCTCGGGGAAGCCGAAGTTGCGCGACTCCCACGGTGCGGCGGAGGTGACCACGTTCCAGCCGGCCCGGCCGCCGCTGATGCGGTCCAGTGAGCTGAACCTGCGGGCGACGTCGTACGGCTCGTTGTACGTGGTGGTGGCGGTGGCGGCGAGGCCGATGTGCTCGGTGCCGGCGGCGTAGGCGGCCAGCAGGCTCAGCGGCTCGAAGTGCTCGTTGCGCGCGGTGCGGCTGACGTGCTGGACGTCGGTGCCCCACATGGCCACGACGTCGGGCACGAACACGCAGTCGAACCGACCGCGTTCGAGCGTGCGGATGCACGCCAGGTGGAAGTCGAAGTCGAGCTGCGCGTCGACCGGCGTGGAAGGGTGCCGCCAGGCGGCGATGTGCGAACCCGGGCCATCGATGATGGCGCCGAGTTTCATGGTGCGTTTCTGGTGAACCATGCGAACTTCCCTCAACGGACTTTTTCGAACGAATAGCTCTCCGTGGAACGCGGATCTCGGCGAGCGTTCTGGTCGGTCATGCGGACCGACCGTACTAGACGGGTGGGATTACGGCGACCCGCTCCGGGAACTCGTTGCATGCTGAAACCGGACTGAAACCGGTCCGGTCCATACTGGCGAGTAGGTGCTTCGGGGGCCACCGGCAGCGTCGCGTCGTCGGCCCGGCCCCCGTAGTGCTTTCCCAGCGAAATTGAATGGTCGTCCGGGTGCCGGGGCAGGAGAGGTGTCGCGAGGTCACAGCGCCGGCAGACCACTCCCGCAGGGCGGATCCCGAGGGCTCTCAGCGCCCCGTCCGCTCTGTTCATGCTGAATTCGCTTCGTTTCGGATCTGCGTGTGACGCGTTGCGCGAGTGCGCATTGTCCTGGTTTTCTGGAGGGGTATCACCGATGAATGCTGCCGATATGCTCGGGCGTGACGGTCAGAATTCCAGTGCGCAGATCGCGATCGTCGGGACGGCCTGCCGGGTTGCCGGAGCAGACACTCCGGACCAGTTCTGGACCCTCCTCAAGGAGGGGCGCTCGGCGATCGGGGAATTTCCGCCCGCGCGGCGCGCGCACGCGTCGGCGGACGTGGATCTGCCGGGCGGATACCTGGACGCGGTCGACGGGTTCGACGCCGATTTCTTCGAGGTCTCCCCGGCCGAGGCGGCCGCCATGGACCCGCAGCAGCGCCTGGCGCTGGAGCTGAGCTGGGAGGCCGTGGAGCGCAGCGGGACCTCCCCGCACGCGCTGCGGGGTGCCCGGGTCGGCGTGTTCGTCGGCGTCATCAACGACGACTACGCGGCCCTGCTGCACCGTCAGGGGCCCGAGGCCGTCTCCCGGCACAGCCTCACCGGCACCCAGCGCAGCTTCATCGCCAACCGGATCTCCTACCACCTCGGCCTGCGCGGGCCGAGCGCCGTGGTGGACTCCGGGCAGTCCTCCTCGCTCGTCGCCGTCCACCTGGCGGTGCAGAGCCTGCTGCGCGGCGAGTGCGACGCCGTGCTGGCGGGCGGCGTCAACCTCGTCCTGGCCGACCACGGCACCCGGAGCCTCAAGAGCTTCGAGGCGCTCTCACCCGACGGGCGCTGCTACACCTTCGACGCGCGCGCCAACGGCTACGCCCGCGGCGAGGGCGGCGGGTTCGTCCTGCTCAAGCCCCTGCAGCAGGCCGTCGCCGACGGCGACCGGGTCCTCGCCGTGATCCGGGGAACCGCGGTCAACAACGACGGCGGCGGTGACGGCCTGACCGTCCCCGACGCCGCGGCGCAGCACGCGGTCCTGCTCGACGCCTGCCGCGCCGCCGGTGTCTCGCCCGCCGACGTCCAGTACGTGGAACTGCACGGCACGGGTACCCGGGTGGGCGACCCGCTCGAAGCCTCGGCCGTCGGCCGGGCCTTCGGTTCCGCGCGCCCCCAGGAGGCGCCGCTGCGGGTCGGTTCGGTCAAGACGAACGTCGGCCACCTCGAGGCGGCGGCGGGCATCGCCGGACTGCTGAAGGTCGTCGCCTGCATCAGCGAGCGCGAGGTCGTCCCCACGCTCAACCACGAGACCCCCAACCCCCGCATCCCGCTGGACGAGTTGAACCTCTCCGTGCAGCGCGAGCACGAGGCGTGGCCCGACGAGAACGGCCGGCTCGTCGCCGGTGTCTCCTCCTTCGGACTGGGCGGCACCAACTGCCACGTCATCCTCACGGACGCCCCCGCGGACCTGCGCGCCCCGAGGGCGGCCGCCCCCGAGGGCGCAGCCGGTGCCGCCGCCCCGGCACCGGTCGAGGCCACCGGTTTGCTCGCCTGGCCGGTGTCCGGCCGTGACGAGGGCGCGCTCGCCGCGCAGGCGGAGCGGCTGGAGGACCACCTGCGGCGGCACCCGGGCTCGGGGCCGCGTTCCGTCGCCCGCACGCTCGCCGCCGGGCGGGCGCAGTTCGAGCACCGTGCCGTCGTCGTCGGCGCGGACGAGGCGGCGCTGCGGGCCGGGCTGCGCGCCCTGGCGGGCCGATCCGGCGCGGCCGAGGTGGTACGGGGCGTCTCCGCAGGCCCCGGCCCCGGCACGGACCCCGGCGTGGTGTTCGTCTTCCCCGGACAGGGCGCGCAGTGGGCGGGCATGGCCGCCGGACTGCTGGAGTCGTCGCCCGTCTTCGCCGAGCGCATGGCGGCCTGCGAGAGCGCCCTGGCCCCGTACGTCGACTGGTCGCTGACCGATGTGGTGCGGGACCCGTCCGACCCGGAGCGGCTGGACCGGGTCGACGTCGTGCAACCGGCGCTCTGGGCGGTGATGGTGTCCCTGGCCGAGGTGTGGCGGTCGGCGGGCGTCGAACCGGCCGCCGTGCTCGGCCACTCCCAGGGCGAGATCGCCGCCGCCGTGGTCGCGGGCGCCCTGTCCCTCGCGGACGGAGCCCGGGTGGTGGCCCTGCGCAGCCGGGCCATCCGCCGGCTCCTGGCCGAGCGGGGCGGCATGGTCGCCGTCGCGCTGGGCGCCGCGGCGACCGGCGAGCTGATCGCCCCCTTCGACGGCCGGCTGTCGGTCGCGGCCGTCAACGGCCCGTCGTCGACGGTGGTGTCCGGCGACCCGCGCGCCCTGGAGGACCTGCTGGCCCGGTGCGCGGCCGCGGACGTCCGGGCCCGCAGGATCCCGGTCGACTACGCCTCCCACTGCGCCGAGGTCGAGGTCGCCCGCGACGAGGTCCTGGGTGCCCTGTCCGGGATCGTCCCGGAGCAGGCCGCCGTGCCGTTCTACTCGGCGCTGACCGGCGCCCTGCTCGCCGACCCCCGGCTGGACGAGGAGTACTGGTACCGCAACCTGCGCGAGACGGTCCGGTTCGAGGACGCGGTGCGCGCCGCGGCGGCGGACGGCTTCACCCGCTTCGTCGAGATCAGCGCCCATCCCGTGCTCGCAGCGGCCGTCGAGGAGACCCTGGAGGCCGTCGGCGCGGGACCCCGGGCCCTGGCGGTCGGCACGCTGCGCCGCGGCGAGGGCGGCTGGGACCGCTTCCTGCTGTCGGCCGGCGAGGCCTGGACCGGCGGCGTCGACGTGGACTGGCCGGCCCTCCTCGGCCCCGGTCCCCGGGCGGCCGACCTGCCGACGTACGCCTTCCAGCGCCGCAGCCACTGGCTGACCCCGGCCCCGGCCCCGACCCCGGCCGCCGCGTCCCCGGCGACCGCCGAACCGCAGCCCGAGGCCCCCGCCCGGACGGCGCAGTCGGCGCGCGCGGTCCGGGAGCGCGGCCACGACGTGATGACCCCCGAACGGGCGGCCGACCTCGTCCGGCAGGAGACCGCCGTCGTCCTGGGCCACCCGCACCCCCACGACATCGACGTGCAGCGCACCTTCAAGGCGCTCGGCCTCGACTCCGTGGGCATGGTCGACCTGCGCAACCGGCTGCGGGCCGCGACCGGGGCGTCCCTCACCACGACCGCCCTCTTCGACCACCCGACGCCCGCCGCGACCGCCTCCCACCTGTACGGCCTGCTCTCCGGCGGCGACGACGCACCCGCGGGGGAGACGACCGCCCCGCGCCCCGGCTCCGCCGACGAGCCGATCGCGATCGTGGCGATGGCCTGCCGCTTCCCCGGCGGCGTGACCAGCCCCGAGGAACTGTGGGAGCTGGTCCTCGCCGAACGGGACGTCATCGGGGACTTCCCCGTCAACCGCGGCTGGGACCTGGACCACCTCTACGACCCGCAGCTGGAGCGCCCCGGCACCAGTTACGTGCGGCACGGCGGGTTCCTCCACGACGCGGACGGCTTCGACCCGGCGTTCTTCGGCATCTCGCCCCGCGAGGCCCTGGCGATGGACCCGCAGCAGCGGCTGCTGCTGGAAACGTCCTGGGAGGCCGTGGAACGCGCCGGCATCGATCCGCACGCCCTGCGCGGCAGCCGCACCGGCGTGTTCTTCGGGACGATGTTCCAGGAGTACGGACCGCAGCTCAAGGACGGCGCCGAGGGCGTCGACGGCCACCGGCTGACCGGCGGGACGATCAGCGTCGCCTCCGGCCGGGTCGCCTACACCCTGGGCCTCGAAGGGCCCGCGGTGACCGTCGACACCGCCTGCTCATCGTCCCTGGTGGCCCTGCACTGGGCGGTGCGCTCGCTGCGGTCGGGGGAGTGCTCGATGGCCCTCGCCGGCGGTGTGACCGTCATGCCGACGCCGGGCATGTTCGTCGAACTCAGCCGACAGGGAGCGCTGTCGCCCGACGGCCGCTGCAAGCCCTTCTCGGCGGCGGCCGACGGCACCGGCTGGGCCGAAGGCGCGGGCGTGCTGCTGGTCGAGCGGCTGTCGGACGCCGTGCGACGCGGCCACCGGGTCCTCGCGGTCGTCCGCGGCAGCGCCGTCAACCAGGACGGCGCCAGCAACGGGCTGACGGCCCCGCACGGCCCCTCGCAGCGGCGCGTCATCCGGGACGCGCTCGCGGACGCGGCCCTGAACCCCGAGGACGTCGACGCGGTCGAGGCGCACGGCACCGGCACGACGCTCGGCGACCCCATCGAGGCGCAGGCCCTCCTGGCCACCTACGGGCAGGGACGGGCCGACGGCCGGCCGCTGCGCCTGGGATCGGTGAAGTCGAACATCGGGCACACCCAGGCCGCGGCGGGCGCGGCCGGCGTCATCAAGATGGTGATGGCGATGCGCCACGGGCTGCTGCCGCGCTCCCTGCACATCGACGAGCCGTCGCCGCACGTCGACTGGACCGCGGGCGCCGTGGAACCGCTGACCGAGGCGGTGCCGTGGCCGGCGGACGGCCACCCCCGCCGGGCGGGCGTGTCCTCGTTCGGCATCAGCGGAACCAACGCGCACCTCATCCTGGAGGAGCCGCCCGCCGGCACGCACACCGCCGTCCCCGGCCCGCGCCCCACCGCCGGCCCCCCCACCTCCCGCCCCGCGACGGCGGGGGCACCGGTACCCGTGCCGTGGGTCGTGACCGCCGGCGACGACGCCGGACTGCGGGCGCAGGCCGGACGCCTCGCGGCGTTCACCCGGGCCGGCGAGGAGCCGCCGTCCCCGCTCGACGTCGGCTGGTCGCTGGCCGCGACCCGGGCCGAACTGGAGCAGCGGGCCGTGGTCCTGGCCCCCGACGCCGAGGCCGGCGCGGCCCGCCTGGCCGGGCTGGCCGAGGGCCGGCCCACGGTGGGGGCGGTGTCCGGCACTGCCGACGTCCGGGGCCGGGTGGTGTTCGTGTTCCCCGGCCAGGGCTCCCAGTGGCCGGGCATGGCGACCGAACTGCTGGACACCTCCCCGGTGTTCGCCGCCCGCATGGCCGAGGTGGACGCGGTGCTCGGTCGTTTCGTCGACTGGTCGGTGACCGACGTGCTGCGGGAGGCCCCGCAGGCCCCGTCCCTGGACCGGATCGAGGTCCTCCAGCCGGTGCTGTTCGCCGTGAACGTGGCACTGGCGGCGCTGTGGCAGGCGTCCGGCGTGCGGCCCGACGCGGTCGTCGGCCACAGCCAGGGCGAGATCGCCGCCGCCCACGTGGCCGGAGCGCTGACGCTGGAGGACGCCGCCAAGCTGATCGTGCTGCGCAGCGCCCTCTTCGCCCGCGAACTGGTCGGCAACGGCGCGGTCGCCTCGGTGGCCCTCGCGGCCGACGAGGTGCAGCAGCAGCTCGCCCGCTGGGAGGGGCGACTCGTCATCGCGGGACGCAACGGCCCGCGCGCGGTGACGGTCGCGGGTGACGTCCCGGCCCTGGAGGAGTTCGTGGACTCCTGCCGCGCTGACGACGTGCGCGCCCGGATCGTGGGCGCCACGGTGGCCTCCCACTGCGCCCAGGTGGACCCCCTGCGCGAGGAGATCCTGGAACTCTTCGCCGACATCACCCCCCGCAGGGGCGACGTGCCGTTCTACTCCACGGTCACGGGCGGACAGCACGACACCGAGACCCTGACGGCGCAGTACTGGTTCGACAACGCCCGACAGCCGGTGGACTTCGAGGGCGTCGTACGGACCCTGCTGGCCGACGGATTCCGCTTCTTCGTCGAGTCCAGCGCGCACCCGGTGCTGACCACCGGCCTCCAGGCCACCGCCGAGGACGCCCGTACCGAGGCCGTGGCGCTGGGGTCGCTGCGCCGCGCGGAGGGCGGCACCGACCGCTTCCTGACCTCGCTCGCCGAGGGGTACGTCCGCGGCCTGCCCGGCGTGGACTGGAAGACCTGGTTCACGGGGACGGACGCCCGGGCCACCGACCTGCCGACGTACGCCTTCCAGCGCCGGCGCTACTGGCTGGACACCGCGCCCGCCGACAGCGGCGACCCCCGCGGACTCGGTCTGGGCGCGGCCCACCACCCGCTGCTCGGTGCGGCGTTGACCACCGCGGCGAGCGGTGACGTCCTGCTGACCGGCCGGCTCTCGCTGACCGCGCAGCCCTGGCTCGCCGACCACACCGCCCTGGACACCGTGCTGCTGCCCGGCGCCGCCTTCGTCGAACTCGCCCTGCGCGCGGGCGAGGCGGTGGCCTGCGACCGCCTGGCGGAGCTCACCCTCGAAGCCCCGCTCGTCCTGCCCGCCCGCGGCGGTGTCCAGGTGCAGGTCGCCGTCGAACCGGCCGACGCGACCGGGCAGGCGCGCCTCGCGGTGTACTCACGCCCCGAGACGGGCCACGCCGACGACCCCGAGGAGCCCTGGACCCGCAACGCCACCGGCGTGCTGACCGCCGCCGCGGCACCGGCCCCCGCACCGCAGCAGCACCAGGCCTGGCCGCCGCCCGGCGCCGAACGCATCGACCTGGACTCCTTCTACGACCGGATCGCCGACCGCGGCTACGGCTACGGCCCCGCCTTCCAGGGCCTGCGCGCCGCCTGGCGCACCGGCGAGGAGATCCACGCCGAGGTGGCCCTGGCCGAGGAACAGGCCGCCGGGGCCGTCCGGTTCGGCATTCACCCGGCCCTCCTGGACGCGGCCCTCCACCCCGCGCTGCTCGACGCGCTGGAGCAGCGGGACGCCGCCCCGGTACGGCTGCCGTTCGCCTGGAGCGGGGTCGGCCTGCACGCCGTGGGCGCCGTCTCCGTACGGGTCCGCATCGCCCCGACCGGCCCGGACACCGTGTCCGTGACCCTCACCGACCCCACCGGCGCGCCGGTGGCCGTCGTCGAGTCGCTGACCCTGCGCCCGGTGCCGGACGGCGTGATCGGCGCCGCCGCGGACACCACCCGCAACGCGCTGTTCCGCACCGAGTGGACCGCGCTGCCGGTCGCCGACACCGTGGACACCGGCGGCTGGGCCGTACTCGGCACGCCGGACCCGGACGGCCGGACCGCCACCGCCCCGCTCGACACCGTCCGGCGGACCGTCGACCTCGAGGCCCTCCTCGCCGACGGCGACGTACCACCGGTCGTGGTCGCCGACCGCTCCGCCGCGGCCGGGGACGGCGACCCGGCGGCGGCCGCGCACACCGCGACGGCCGAGGTGCTGGCCCTGCTGCACACCTGGCTCGCCGACGAACGCACGGCAGGGTCCCGGCTCGTCCTCGTCACCCGCAACGCGGTCGCCGCCCGCCCCGAAGAGGACGTCACCGACCTGGCGCACGCACCGGCATGGGGTCTGCTGCGGTCGGCCCAGTCGGAGCACCCCGGCCGCTTCCTGCTCGTCGACGTCGATGACGCGGACACCTCACGGGACGCCCTGGCCGCCGCCGTCACGGCGGCCCTCGACGCCGGGGAACCCCAGGCAGCCGTCCGCGCGGGCACCGCCCTGGTCCCACGGCTGGCCCGGGCGGGCGCCGCCGCGGACGGGGTAGCCGCGGACCGGGCAGCCGCCGACGGCGCAGCCGCGCCCGCGTTCACCACGACCGGAACGGTCCTGATCACCGGCGGCACCGGCGCCCTCGGCGGCCTCCTCGCCCGCCACCTCGTCACCGAACACGGCGTACGGCACCTGCTCCTCACCAGCCGCCGCGGCCCGGACGCGGCCGGTGCCGACCGGCTGCGGGCCGACCTGCTCGCGCAAGGCGCCACCCACGTGGACATCGTCGCGTGCGACGCCGCCGACCGGGCCGCGCTGGCCGCGACCCTCGACGCCGTACCCGCCGACCGGCCGCTGACCGGCGTCGTCCACGCCGCGGGCGTCCTGGACGACGGCCTCGTCACCGCCCTGACGCCGCAGCGGCTGGCCGGCGTACTGCGCCCCAAGGTCGACGCCGCCGTCCACCTGCACGAACTGACCCTCCACCAGCCCCTTTCGGCGTTCGTGCTGTTCTCCTCCGTCGCGGGCACCTTCGGCAACCCGGGCCAGGGCAACTACGCCGCCGCCAACGCCTTCCTCGACGCCCTCGCCCAGCACCGCCGCGCCCGGGGCCTGCCCGCGCACTCCCTCGCCTGGGGCCTGTGGGCCGACGCCGGGGAGATGCTCGGACACCTCGATCAGGACGACCTCGCGTGGATGCGGCGGGCCGGCATCCAGGCCCTCCCCTCCCCGCAGGGCCTGGCCCTGCTGGACGCGGCCGTCCGCCGGGACGACGCCCACCTGGTCCCCGTACGGCTCGACCCGGCGGCCCTGCGCCGCGAGGCGGAGTCCGGCATGCTGCGGCCCCTGTTCCGGGGTCTGGTCCGCACCGCCGCCCGCAGGACGGCCGCCGCCGACGCACCGACCACCGACCTGGCCGGGCAGCTGTCCGGCCTCGCCCCCCAGGAGCAGGGCCGGGCCCTGCTGGACCTGGTGCGCGCCCAGGTCGCCACCGTCCTGGGGCACGCCACCCCGGAGACCATCGCCGCCACGCGGCCGTTCAAGGAGCTCGGCTTCGACTCGCTCACCGCGGTGGAACTGCGCAACCGCCTGAACGCCGCCACCGGGCAGCGCCTCCCCGCCACGCTCGTCTTCGACCACCCCACCCCGAGCCGGCTCGCCGACCACCTGCGCGAGCACCTCCTGGGCGGGACCGCCGCACCCGCCGCCCTCCCGCCGGCCGGCCCGGCACCGGCGGGCACGGACGACGAACCGATCGCCATCGTCGGCATGGCCTGCCGCTACCCGGGCGGCGTCACCTCCCCGGAGGACCTGTGGCAGCTGGTGGCCACGGGCCGGGACGCGGTGTCGTTCCTCCCCACCGACCGGGGCTGGGACGCCGGCCTGTACGACCCCGACCCGGAGGCACCCGGCAAGAGCTACGCCCGCGAGGGCGGGTTCCTCCACGACGCCGCCGACTTCGACCCCGCCTTCTTCGGCATCTCCCCCCGCGAGGCCCTCGCCATGGACCCGCAGCAGCGGCTGCTGCTGGAGACGTCCTGGGAGGCCTTCGAACGGGCCGGCATCGACCCGGGCACCCTCAGGGGCAGCTCCACCGGAGTGTTCGCCGGCGTCATGCACCACGACTACGGCAGCGACGCCGAGATCCCCCAGGGCCTCGAGGGGTACGGCGTCACCAGCACCCAGGGCAGTGTCGCCTCGGGCCGGATCGCCTACACCTTCGGCCTGGAAGGGCCCGCCGTCACCGTCGACACGGCGTGCTCCTCGTCGCTGGTCGCCCTGCACCTGGCCGTGCAGGCCCTGCGCTCCGGCGAATGCTCACTGGCACTCGCCGGCGGCGTCACCGTGATGGCCACGCCGTGGGTGTTCGTGGAGTTCAGCCGCCAGCGGGGCATGGCCCCCGACGGCCGCTGCAAGGCGTTCGCCGAGTCCGCCGACGGCGCCGGCTGGGCCGAGGGAGCCGGCGTGCTGCTGGTGGAGCGCCTGTCGGACGCCCGCCGCAACGGGCACCCGGTGCTCGCCGTCGTCCGGGGCAGCGCCGTCAACCAGGACGGCGCCAGCAACGGCCTCACCGCGCCCAACGGCCCCTCGCAGCAGCGGGTCATCCGCGCCGCGCTGGCCAACGCCGGACTGACGGCCGCGGACGTCGACGCCGTGGAGGCCCACGGCACCGGCACCACCCTGGGCGACCCCATCGAGGCGCAGGCCCTGCTCGCAACCTACGGCCAGGACCGACCCGCCGACCAGCCCCTGCGCCTGGGCTCCGTCAAGTCCAACATCGGCCACGCACAGGCCGCCGCGGGCGTCGCCGGCGTCATCAAGATGGTGCAGGCCATGCACCACGGACTGCTGCCGCAGACCCTGCACGTGGACCGGCCCTCCCCGCACGTGGACTGGAGCGAGGGCGCCGTCGAACTGCTCACCGAACCCGTGGCGTGGAACCCCGACGGGCGCCCCCGCCGCGCCGGCGTCTCCTCCTTCGGCATCAGCGGCACCAACGCCCACGTCATCGTCGAGGAGGCGACGCAGCCCGACCCCGCCGGGGACGCCCGACCCGCCGCCCCCACCGGGACCGCCGCCGCGCTGTCCGGGCCGGCCGTGGTGCCCTGGCCGCTGTCCGGCAGGTCCGGGTCCGCGCTGCGCGCCCAGGCCGAGCGCCTGGCCGCATTCGTGGGCGCCCGCGCCGACCTCGACGTGACCGACGTCGGCCACGCCCTGGCCACGACCCGCACCGCGTTCGAGCACCGTGCCGTGGTGCTGGCCGCCGACCGCGCGAGCGCCCTGGCCGGGCTGACCGCCCTGGCAGAAGGGCTGCCGGCCGCCGGCACGGTCACCGCAACGGCGGCCGAGGCACCCGGCCGGGTCGCGTTCGTCTTCCCGGGCCAGGGTTCGCAGTGGCGGGGGATGGCGGCCGAACTGCTGACCTCCTCGCCGGTGTTCGCCGACCGACTCGCCGCGTGTGACGCCGCGCTCCGCCCCCATGTGGGCTGGTCCGTCACCGACGTGATCCGCGGCGACGACGACGCCCCGTCCCTGGACGACGTCGTGGTCGTGCAGTCAGCCCTGTGGGCCGTCATGGTCTCCCTCGCGGCCCTCTGGCAGGCCGTGGGCGTCCGCCCCGACGCCGTCATCGGCCACAGCCAGGGCGAGATCGCCGCCGCCACGGTCGCCGGCGCGCTGTCCCTGGAGGACGCGGCGAAGGTCGTGTCCCTGCGCGCCCGCGCCATCGCCGACGACCTGTCCGGCCACGGCGGCATGGTGTCCGTGCCGCTCCCCGCCGCCCGGGTCCGCGAGCTCACGGCCCGCTGGGGCGAGCGGATCTCCGTCGCCTCCGTCAACGGCCCGTCCTCCACCGTCGTCTCCGGCGAGCCGCAGGCCCTGACGGAACTCCTCGCCGCATGCGAGGCCGACGGGGTGCGCGCCAAGCGGATCCCCGTGGACTACGCCTCCCACTCCGCCCAGGTGGAGACCGTGCGCGACCGGGTCCTCGCCGACCTGGCGGACGTCCGCCCCCGCTCCGGCGACGTCCCGTTCTACTCGACGGTCACCGGCGGACCGTTCGACACCGCCGGCGCGAACGCGCAGTACTGGTACACGAACCTGCGCCAGGAAGTGCGCTTCGACGACACCGTACGGCAGCTGCTGCGCGACGGCTTCGGCTTCTTCGTCGAGGTCAGCGCCCACCCCGTCCTCACCGTGGGCCTGCAGGAGACCTTCGACGACACCACGTCACCCGCCGTCGCGCTCGGCACCCTGCGCCGCGACGAGGGCGGCACCGAGCGGTTCCTGACCTCCCTCACCGAGGGCCACGTACGCGGCCTGGCCGTCGACTGGAACCAGGTCCACGGCACCGCCGCCCGGCGCGTCGACCTTCCGACGTACGCCTTCCAGCGGGAGCGGTTCTGGCTCGACGTCCCGGCCCGCCGCGGCGACGTAGCCGGCCTGGGCCTGTCCGCCGCGGACCATCCGCTGCTCGGCGCGACGGTACCGCTGCCCGACGGCCGCGGCGTGCTGTGGACCGGCCGCCTGTCCCTGGCCGCGCAGCCCTGGCTCGCCGACCACGCCGTGTCCGGCACGGTGGTGCTGCCGGGCGCGGTCTGGGTCGAGCTGGCCCTCCAGGCGGGCGAACGGCTCGGCTGCGGCCGGCTGGAGGAGCTGACCCTCCACCAGCCCCTCGTCGTCGACGGCGCCGGGGCGCGCGTCCAACTCGCCGTGGCGGGCCCCGACGACGACGGCCGCCGTGCCGTGACCGTCCACTCCCGCCCGGAACACGGAGCGGACGCGGCCGCCCTCGGCGACGCGCAGTGGACGCTGCACGCCGCGGGTTCGCTGCTGCCGGGCTCGCCCGTCCCCGTGGAGGGCGGTGGTCTGGAGGTGTGGCCGCCGCGGGGTGCGGTGGCCGTGGAGACCGCGGGTCTCTACGACCGGTTGGCCGGTGCGGGGTACGAGTACGGGCCGGTGTTCCAGGGTGTGCGGGCCGCGTGGCGGCGGGGCGAGGAGCTCTTCGCCGAGATCGCCCTGCCCGACGCGGTCAACGGCGAGGCATCGGCGTACGGCATCCACCCGGCGCTGCTGGACGCGGCGTTCCACCTGTCGATCGACCCCTCCGGAGAGGAACTGCGCCTGCCCTTCGACTGGTCCGGGATCGAACTCACCGGCCGGCCCGGGCCCGTACTGCGCGTGGCGCTCGTACCGGCGGGCGATGACGCGGTGGCGGTGCGGGCGGCCGACGAGTCGGGTGCGCCGGTGCTGTCGGTGGGCCGGCTGGTGACGCGGCCGGTGCAGCGGGAGCAGCTGCGCGCCGCCGCGGGCGGCGGTGTCCAGGACGCCCTGTTCCACATGACGTGGGAACCGGTACCGGCAGTGGCCGACGCGGCGGTGGAGTGGACTGCCTGGGGCTCTGCGGAGGCCTCGGAGTTCGTGGTCCTGGAGGCCGGGGCCGTGGACGACGACCGGGCCGACGAGGTGTCGCAGACGGCGGCACGGGCTCTGTCCGTGGTGCAGGAGTTCGTGTCCGGGGAGCGGTTCGCCGGGTCGCGGCTGGTGGTGTTGACGCGGGGTGCCACGGGTGAGGCCGTGGTGGATGTGGGTGCGGCGTCGGTGTGGGGTCTGGTGCGTTCGGCGCAGCGGGAGCATCCGGGCCGGCTGGTGCTGGTGGATGTGGAGCCGGGCCTGTCGGCGGGTGCGGAGGCGGCCGCGTTGGGGCTGGCGCTGGGTGTGGGCGAGTCGCAGGTGGCGGTGCGCGGCGGTCGGGTGCTGGTGCCGCGTCTGGCCCGGGTGGGTGAGGTGCCGGCGGGCCGTTCGGAGGGTTCGTTCGGGCCTTCGGGGACGGTGCTGGTGACGGGTGGCACGGGTGGTCTGGGCGCGTTGGTGGCCCGGCACCTGGTGTCGGCGTACGGAGTACGGGACCTGCTGCTGGTGTCGCGCCGCGGCGCTGCCGCCGACGGGGTCGACGCCCTGGTGGAGGAGTTGGTGGGGGCCGGGGCGCGGGTGCGGGTGGAGGCCTGTGACGTCGGTGACCGCACGGCACTGGCCGCGTTGCTCGACTCGATCCCCGCGGACCGGCCGCTCACCGGGGTGGTGCACTCCGCGGCGGTCCTCGACGACTCGGTGATCGAATCCCTCGACGCGGACCGACTCCGGGCCGTCTTCCACGCGAAGGCACGGGCCGCACTGAACCTCCACGAGCTGACCGCCGGACTCGACCTGACCGCGTTCGTGCTGTTCTCCTCCTTCGCCGGCGTCGTGGGCAGCGCGGGCCAGGCGGCCTACGCGGCGGCCAACGCCGTACTGGACGGGCTGGCGGCGCAGCGTCGTGAGCAGGGCCTGCCCGGAGTGTCACTGGCGTGGGGCTGGTGGGCCTCGGACGGCGGACTGACGGGGGACCTGTCGCAGGTCGACCGGGTACGGCTGTCCTCCCTGGGCCTGGCCGCCATGTCCGCCGGGGAGGGGCTCGGGCTGTTCGACGCGGCGGTGGCGTCGGGGCGTGCGGTGGTGGTGCCGGCGGCGTTGGACGTGGCCGGGTTGCGGCGGCGTGATGCCGACGAGGTGCCGGTGGTGTTGCGGTCGCTGGTACGTGGTTCGGGTGTTCGTCGTCCGGCTGGTGGGCGTGGTCCGGCGGAGGTGGCGGGTCTGGCCGGCCGGTTGGCGGGGCTGGGCGAGGTCGAGCGTCGCCGGGTGGTGCTGGACGTGGTGCAGCGGCAGGTCGGGGAGGTGTTGGGGTACGGGCCGGGTCGGCCGGTGGCGGTGGACACGCCGTTCAAGGGACTGGGCTTCGACTCGCTGATGGCGGTCGAGCTGCGCAACCACCTCAACCGGCTCACCGGGCTGCGTCTGCCCGCCTCCCTCGTCTTCGACCACCCCACGATCCAGGAACTCGCCGCGTACGTGGAGAAGGAACTCGGCGCCGGAGCAGGACCGGCCCTGGAGCCGATCCTCGACGGCCTGGGGCGGATCGAGCAGGCACTGACCGGGCCGGACCTCGGCGACGAAGCCCGGCAACGCATCACCGCCCGCCTCACCGCACTGCTCGCCCTCTCCGCCCCCGGGCGGGAAACCGCCGCCGAAGCCCCCGTACAGCCGGACCCTGCGGACGGCGGCGGCTTCGTCGACGAACTGGAGGCCGCGACCGCGGACCAGATCCTCGACCTGATCGACAAAGAGTTCGGGAACTCCTGAACCTGCCCCCGGCCAGACCTCAATGCACCTTTGCGGGAGTGACCCCTCATGACCGACGACCAGAACCTTCTGAACAAGCTGAAGTGGGCGGCACGGGAGCTGCACCAGACGCGCCGGCAGCTCCAGGAAGCGGAAGACCGCCACCGCGAGCCGATCGCGATCGTCGGCATGGCCTGCCGGTTCCCGGGCGGCGTGAACTCGCCCGAGGACCTGTGGACCCTGGTGGACCGGGGCGAGGACGCCATCTCGGACTTCCCGCAGGACCGGGGTTGGGACACCGAATCCCTCTTCGACCCGGACCCCGAGCGGCCCGGTAAGAGCGCCACCCGCAAGGGCGGCTTCCTGTACGACGCGGCGGAGTTCGACGCCGGCTTCTTCGGTGTCTCGCCGCGCGAGGCCCTCGCCATGGACCCCCAGCAGCGACTGCTGCTGGAGGCCTCCTGGGAGGCGGTCGAGCACGCCGGCATCGACATGACCACCCTCAAGGGCAGCCGGACGGGCGTGTACGCGGGCGTCATGTACCACGACTACGCGGCCGGACTGCCCGCCGTACCGGCAGAGATCGAGGGCTACTACGGCACGGGCACGGCCGCCAGCGTCGTCTCCGGCCGCGTGCCGTACACCTTCGGCTTCAACGGCCCGGCCATCACCGTCGACACGGCCTGCTCCTCGTCGCTCGTCGCCCTGCACCTGGCCGTACAGGCCCTCCGCAGGGACGAGTGCTCCCTCGCGCTGGCGGGCGGCGTGGCGGTGATGTCCAGCCCCGTGATGTTCGCCGAGTTCAGCCGCCAGGGCGGGCTCTCGGTCGACGGGCGGTGCAAGGCGTTCGGGGCGGGTGCGGACGGTACGGGCTGGTCCGAGGGCGTCGGCGTCCTCGTGCTGGAGCGGCTCTCGGACGCGGTCCGCAACGGGCACCGGGTGTGGGCGGTGGTGCGGGGCAGTGCCGTCAACCAGGACGGGGCGAGCAACGGGCTCACCGCACCCAGCGGCCCGGCACAGGAGAACGTCATCCGGCAGGCACTCGGCGACGCGGGGTTGGCGGCCGGCGACGTCGACGCGGTCGAGGCGCACGGGACGGGGACGAGGCTGGGTGACCCGATCGAGGCGCAGGCCCTGCTCGCCACCTACGGCCGCGACCGTTCCGTCCGGAGCCCGCTGTGGCTGGGCTCCCTGAAGTCCAACCTCGGCCACGCCCAGGCCGCGGCCGGTGTGGCCGGTGTGATCAAGATGGTGATGGCGCTGCGGCACGGCGAGTTGCCGCGGACCTTGCACGCGGACGAGCCGACGCCGCTGGTGGACTGGTCCGCCGGTGCGGTGGAGCTGCTGCGGGAGGCCCGGTCGTGGCCGCAGAGTGACCGTCTGCGCCGGGCGGGTGTGTCCTCGTTCGGGATCAGCGGGACGAACGCGCACGTGATCCTGGAGGAAGCCCCGCAGGCCCCGGCCCCCACCCCGGTCGCGGATCCGGAGTCGGTTCCGGGGTCGGTTGCGGCGGGTGGTCCGGTGCCGTGGGTGGTGTCTGCGCGCAGTGCGCAGGCGCTGCGCGCACAGGCCCGCAGCCTGTACGCGTACGCCGCTGGACGCCCCGAGTCCGACGTGCGCGCGATCGGCCGCGCGCTGGCGACCACACGAGCCCGCCTGGAACACCGGGCCGTCGTCCTGAGCGAGGACCGGCAGTCCCTGCTGACCGGCCTGGACGCCCTCGCACAGGGCACCGCTGCTCCGGGACTGGTGCACGGCACGGCTGATGGTCCGGTGCGTTGTGCGGTGGTGTTCACGGGGCAGGGGAGTCAGCGGCTGGGGATGGGTCGTGGCTTGTATGAGGCGTTTCCGGTGTTCGCGGAGGCGTTGGACGAGGTCGTGGGGTTGTTCGCGGCGGAGTTGGGTGGGCCGTCGTTGCGTGGGGTGATGTTCGGTGAGGACGGCTCTGGTGAGGGGTTGTTGGACCGGACGGTGTGGGCGCAGCCGGCGATTTTCGCGCTTGAGGTGGCGTTGTTCCGGTTGGTGTCGTCGTGGGGTGTGCGGCCGGACTTC
>NZ_JBVHVT010000061.1:0-54587 GCF_055564695.1 Streptomyces sp. NPDC029014 | reverse complement strand
CCCCCCCCCCCCCCCCCCCCCCCCCCCCCCCCCCCCCCCCCCCCCCCCCCCCTTCTCCCCCCCCCCCCCCCCCCCCCCCCCCCACGGGCGCGCCCGGAGGACGGGCTCCCGGCCGTGACTGTTACGGCCAGCCCTGCTTCACCTTGGCGGGGGCGGTGTTCCAGCTCTTCGGTATGAACGTGATCACGTAGGCACCGCGATCGAAGTCCGAGTACCCGGCCGACCAGTTCGGGAAGGTGCTCTCGTACACCTGCATCGGACCCATGGCCCCACCGGGCGAGTGGTAGTGGTTGGCGTGGGTCCATACCGTCTTCTTGGGATCCGGTTCCGTCTGATCGCCGAACCAGCCGTAGTCGAAGTTGACATACCCTTCGCCCGGCTTGGCAGGACTGCGCGACACGTTCCTGTCCCCCGACATGTCGACCAGGCCGGTTCCCTGGTCCGGGCGGAAGGCCTCCGGGTCGCCGTACTTGCGCTTGTCGGAGGAGCTCCTCGGATCCTGCCCGCTCCAGAAGTGCTTCGAGTAGACGACCGCCTTCATCCTGGACGGGTCGAAGTTCCCCCCGTCACGCTCCCTGAAGGACGGCGTACTGCTGAGAGCCGAGTAGAAGGTCGAACGGCCGTCCTCGTGAAGCAGTGGGTCGTTGCTCCTGGCGAGCTCCGCCTTGAGATTGTTCACGTAGGCCCCCACGTCGTGCGCATTTTCCAGGGCCTTGTTCATGACGCCTGCCACATCACGAGCTCGTTTGAAGCCCTTCGTCTCGTCGAAGCTTCCCTTCGCGATGCGCCCTTCGAATTCTGCCCGCGTCTCGCCGGGCCGGGGACTGTTGTTCCTCAGGCCACTGTTGTACTTGTTCTCGTCGAACGAGGCGAACGCCAACTTGTTCGTCGGGTAGGGCCCCGAGTTGACCCAGGTGACTCCGACACAACCGTAGGACAGCTGTTCTCGCTGCGCTTCGGTCATCTGCCGCGCCTTGCCGTCGCGGTGGCTGTAGGCCTGCTGCCACTTGCGTATGTAGTTGCTGACGTCTGTAGTGGCCCTGCCTCCGTAGGCCCGGTACGCGTCAGGCATCCTGTCGAGGGGCTCGGCCGGAGGGGTCACCCGGTCGTCGGCCGAGGCGGAGGGCCTGAGGGACTCGACGGCACCCGGCGGTAAGGGGCGCGGGGGCTTGCCGGGCTGAGCCAGGTCCAAGGCCCTCTCGTTCAGAGCGTTGATCTGACTGACGTCGTCCACCGTCAGGTCGTGCCTCGCGGCGTAGGAATCCTCCTTCTCCCCACCGTCGCGGCCGACGGCCAGACTGACCGATGGCAAGAACGCGGTGGTGCACATGACCACGCCCACCGTGGTGAGGGCGAGAGACACCCGACGTTTTTGCATCAATTCACAACTCCCTTGTGGTGGAACCGCGATAGCGGTGAGTTCGCCGCCGGCCAAAACGAGAATCGGCCGCCCCTTCGCATGTCATGGAAGGGGTTGGCGCATGGCGCATCACACGCCGACTCCGAATCAGGATCGGCTTGCACGGAAAGCGATCATGTCTCTGTGCCAACTCCCCGGCAACACCGTGACTCCAGAATCGGCCACGCTGTCGAACAGGCGATAACCCGTCATGCTTCCGGCCCTGCTCATCGTGGGAATGCGTAGCGGCAGCGTCCTCTGTTTCTGCTTCCGGGCCGTGCTGGAAGCAACTCGCACCCACCCGACAGACCGCACGATCCGCGCCACCCGCCGTTACGGCCGCTCACCCGGTTAGCCACCGCCGCCAGGGCCGTCACCACTCCCGCCCTCTACAGAACGGCCGGTAAGACGCTCTGCGCACGGACTTCCGTTTCGCCAGCCGGCGATAGCGAGCAGGCATCCGCACTCCCCAGGCCGAGACCTCCTCCACCACGGCATCACTGCCGAGCGCTCCGCCGGCGCGCCGGCGTTGATGCTGCGGCTCCCGGCAGCCGGGTGGGTAGCCAGTTCCTGGCCGTCCTACCGCAGCACGTCGAACACGACGACGTAGCGGTCCGCATGCCCTGGCCTGCCGTGGTACGGCACCACTGAATGGGGGCCAGTGCTCGGCAGTTGGCCCTGGCGTGGAACGGGGCGTAGCGGCCAGGATCGTGCGCCATGGGTGCAGTTGCCTTCGCCATGGCCGGTACGTTGCTGGACGGCGTCCCCACGGTGTCCCGGGCGCGAGCCGACGCGATTCGCTCGCTCGACGGCCGGCCGGTTTCGCCGGATGAGGTGGTCGCCGACCGGGCGCGGCTTGGCGCATTGACGGCAGCCACCCGGCGAGTGGCGAGGCAACCGCGCGTGTGGGTGATGCCGAGGTGGACCTCGGTCGGCAGATCGGTCGCGTGCACGCGAGCGAGGGAGGACAGCCGTGATCAGCATTGGTTCGTTGCGCGAGGAAGTTCGCGCCGCCTGGGCGGTGTTGGCGCGCGGTGACAAGGCGTACTACCGCACCACGGTGCCGGACGAGGGGTACGAGGAGACCTGGCAGCGGCTACGGAGCCGCACGCAGTTCCACGGCATCGGCGCTTGGTCGAACGGGAAGCTGATCGGCATCGCGCACTATCTGTTCCACCGGACGTTCTGGACGGAAGACAGCTGCTACCTCCAGGATCTCTTCGTCGATGAGGCGGCGCGCGGCCGGGGCGTGGCGCGGCACCGGCGACGGCGGTGCCGGTCGCGCGCCGGAGGCCGGGATGGTGTGGGAGCCCGGCCAGGACGCGCAGGAGGCCGAGCTCGCCGCGCTCCGCTCCCTACCACCGGGCCACCGGGCCACCGGGCCACCGGGCCACCGGAAACAGGGGCCGCTCCGAAGTCGCTGCCTCAGGCCCGGAGGATCGTGTTGACCGCGGCGGCCGTGGTCGGCCCGAAAGCATCGGGGCAGGCCACGCCCAGGTGCTCGGCCACGTCCCGTACGTGCAGGTCCACGGCGCTCTCGGCCAGCGTGGCCAGCGCGTCGACGGCCTCACGTCCCCGTCGCCCGGCCACCGGGAGCAGTACCGCGGCCAGCAGCGCCGCGGGCCACCAGCCGGTGCCGACCGCGATCGCCGCGTACCCCCAGGCCCAGGCGGTCAGCCGGGCCGACGCCGCGAAACCGTCCCGAACCGTCTGGATGTCGCCGCGCAGTTCGCTGCCCGCCAGCGACCACGCGTGCGGCCAGACTTCGGCGAGGTCCACGCCGTAGCGGCGGCGTACGCGATCCGCGGCGCGCGTCATCCGTTGGGCCGGCCAGGTGGGCTTCACCGGCCGTGTCCCGGAGATCCGGTCCCGCCGGGCCTGTCGCCGCTCGACGGCGGGGAAGCGCCGTACCGTGGTCACGCCCTGCAGCCGATCCCGCGCCAGTGCCTGTCCGGCCTTGGTCACGGCACGCGCGAGGGCCGCGTCGGCACGGTCCCACCGCCAGGCCCGCCATCTGGTCAGGGCAGCGACGTACCACCAGGGGCGCTCGGGAAGCCGGCACCGTTCGACGAACCGGCCCGCCGAGGCCGCGAGCAGTCCGGCGACCGCAGAACCGAGCAGGACCAGGGCCGCCATCACGAACAGACCGGCGGGCTCCTGGTTCGCCTTGTCCGTGGCGAGGGCCCGTACGTACGCCCGCAGGTACGCGAGGTCGAGGGCATGGCCGAACCGCTGGTGGTGCGCAAGGAGCAGACAGGCGACGAAGAGCAGGCCCGGCCCCAGCAGGAGCGCCGCCCAGCGTTCGGCCGCCTTCTTCGACAACTCCTGCAGCAGCGTGGTCACGGCCGCCCGCGCTCCGACCCGTCGAGCGGTATGGCCTCCAACGGCCGGTCCGCCAGCGCGCACCGGCTCCGCTCGGCCTCGCCGCGCGTGCACCGGGACAGCGGGCAGACATGCGCCGACGTCGTCCCACCGGTACCGCTCCGTACGCCGGGCAGTGCGCTGAACGCACGGTCGGGGCGGGTCAGTCCGTGCACGCCCTGTGCCGCGAGCGCCCGCTCGATCGCGTCGAGAACCTGCCGCATCAGCGTGGGTGCGTAGTCGGCGGACGTGGCCAGGGCGACCGCCTCGTCGAGCAGGTCCTCGGCGCCGGCCTCTTCCAGCAGGGCCATCAGCTGTCCGCCGCGGCCGTGTTCACGGCACAGGCGCTCCACTCGCTCGGCGAGCTCGACCAGGGCTTCTTGACTGAGTGCGGGACTCGCGCGATTCGCCACATCTCCATTCTAACGACGGTAATTTGAGATTTCAGTCACTCCGTGGATCGGTGGGTGGGGTCGTGCGCGCGCAGTTGCTGAAGAGCGTCCGGGCGAGGGTCAGGGCCGCGGAGCGCAGGGAAGACGGGGACGTCCTGTCCCGGGAGGCGCTGAGCGAGGTGGTCGGTCTGCTGTCCCATCGCCGCCCACAGGGCCTCGACCTGGAGGCCCTCGTCGCGGCCGGGCTGCTGTTCTTCCACCGCGCGATGCGGCAGCGGCCCGAACGGCGACTGGTGGAGATGGTGGCCGCCGCGCAGTTGCTCGGCCCGGTCTACGCCAGCGCACCCCACCTGGTCCCGGGCCGCGTGCGGGCGTTCTACGCCGACGGCCACGATCCGTGGGAACACTTCTCGGCGGACACCGGCTTCACCACCGACCCCCACGTGTGGTGGGAGCTGCACAAGGATCCCACGCGGCTGTATCTCGCCTCCGACGACGACCGGGTCGGCCTGGCCTGCCTCTCGCTCGCGCTGGCACTGCTGCGGCTGGCCCGCCTGTCCGCCGGGGCGTCCCATCCGCTCCTGGCGCAGGTGCTGACCGGTACGGCGACCCTGCTCAGCCTGTACCGGGCGGCCACCGGCGACCTCGCCGTGTGCCGCGAGGCCGTCGAAGTGGGCCGGGCGGCCCTGCGCGAGCTGCCGCCCGGCGACCCGGCGCGCGGGCTCACCCTCGCCAACACCGGCCTGGCCGCCCTGGAACTGGCCCGGCGGCTGGAGGACCGGCCGGCCGCCGAGCTGGCGGTCCGCTGCTTTCGTGCGGCTCTCGCCCTGGGCGAGGACGAGGACGGCGGCCACAGCGTCAACCTCGGCGGCGCGCTGGCGGTCCTCGCCGGACTGGTGGACGACGAGGAGCCCCTGTTCGAGGCGGTCGCGCTGCTCCACGCGGCGGCCGAGCGCGCCGGGGAGATCGCGGTGAACAACCTCGACGCGGCCTTGGGGATGCTCCTGCGTCGGCACGATCCGCCGGCGTACGAGCGGCTGGCCGCGCTCTGTGCGACGACGCTGGACCACCCCGGCCCCGACCGGCCCGCCGACGTACCGCTGCTGCGCGTGCTGAGCGTCATCCGGCAGCAGCAGGCCGAGGAGCACTTCGACCTGGCCGGGCTGCGCGAGTCCGTCGCCCTGTGCCGCCGGGTGCTGACCGTCTCCGACGACCCGGAGGCCCTCGGAGAGGCTGCCAACAACGCCTCCAGCGCCCTGCGGCTGCTCGCCCAGCGCACCCAGGACGTGCCCGCCGCCCGCGAGGCCATCGCGCTGGCCCGCACGGCACTCGATCACGCGGCGGTCGCCGAGCGCTTGGAGGAACCCGTCGCCCGCGCCAACCTGGCCACGGCCCACAACGTGCTCTTCGAACTCACCGGAGACCTGGAAGCCCAACGGGAGGCGGTGTACGCGAGCAGGAGCGCGGTCGAGGCCCTCGCCCCGGAGGAGCATGCCGAGCACGCCGGACTCGTCACCGCCCAGGCGATGATCCTGCACCGCTACGCCAGCCGGACGCGCGATCCGGGGCTTCTGCGCGAGGCGCTGAACGCCCAGCGCCGCGTCGCCGCACTGCCGGAGGTCCGGCGCCGTGTTCTCGCGCCGGTGGGCGTCCCGGTTCGCCGGGTCACCGTGCTCTGCGGTCTGCTGTCCATGCTCACCGATGCGTGGGTGCTGATCCCCGACGAGCCGTTGAGCTCTCTGGAGGAGGCCGTGAGCGTGGGGGCGAGCGCCCTGGCCCTGGTGACGCCGGGCGACTACGCGGAGTCCTTCGTCCTCAACGAGTTCGCCCGCGCCCAGCGGCTGCTGGGCCGCGCCGAGGCCGACCCCGGGCGGCTGCGCACCGCTGTCGCCCTGGCGGACAGGGCGCTGGCCCTCGGCGATCACGCCGTCCGCGCCGCCCTCGTCGCGGCGGAGATCGAACGCGCCCACGCACTCGACCACCTGGCCGCCCTCGAAACCGACCCGGTGGCGGCCGGGGAGCTGAGGGCGGCAGCCGCTGCCGGATTCACCCGCGCCCGGGACAGCCAGGGCGGCCGGACCGACGTGCGCATGCTCGCGGCCCTGCGCCAACTGGACGCCACCGACATCACCGCGCCGGACGCCCTGGAGCACCTGGCGAAGACCGTCGACATGCTGCGCCGGACCGTCGCCTCGGGGCCGCTGTGGAACGACCGCGAACACGCCCTGCGCAACTTCTCCCGGCTCACGGAACGCATCATCGCCACCGGGCTGGCCGCCGACGCCCCGGAGCGCCTGGTCACCCTGCTCGAACGCAGCCGGGGCCTGCTGTCCGAGGACGCCATGGACATCCGGCGAGACCTCCACGACCTCGATCCCGAGCGCGCGAAGGAACTCCGCCTGATCGACGCACGGTTACGGGCCCTTGACGCACAGGACCGGGCCGCGGCCGCCGAGGACTTCGCACAGCGCCGCGCACTCGACCGCGAACTGGCCGCCGAACGCGCCCGCCTGACCGATCACTGGTCGCGGTTGCGCGGTGAGGAACCGGCGGACGACGCCCCCGACCTCACGGCACTCGCCGCCGACGGCCCGCTGGTCCTCGTCGCCTCCGTCCGCTCCGGCGGCTACGCCTTCCTCCTCACCGGCAACCCCGCCCGGCCCGTGGAAGTCCTCGAACTCCCCGGCCTGGAACGACAGTCGGCCCACGAGAGGGTCCTCACCTTCCTCACCGCCCGCCACTTCGCCACCTCGGACGCCTATCCCCTGCGCGTGCGCCAGAGCGCGCAGGCCGAGGTGCGCGACACCCTCGCCTGGCTCTGGACGGCCGCCGCCGGGCCCGTCCTCGAAGCACTCGGTCTCACCGGAACCCCGCAGAGCGGCCACTGGCCCCGCCTGTGGTGGTGCCCGGTCGGGTTCCTCAGCTACCTGCCCTGGCACGCCGCCGGACCCCCGACCGGCGACGGGGTGCTGGACCGGGCGGTCTCGTCGTACACCGCGAGCCTACGCGCCCTGGCCTACGTACGCCGCATGCCCGGCGCCCCCGCGCACCCCCGTACCCTGATCGTGGCCCAGCCGGAGGCGCCCGGCGCCTCCCCGCTGCGCGGTGTCACGGCGGAAGTGGCCGCCCTGCGCGCCCTGTTGCCCGGTGCCACCGTCATCGCCGGGGCCGAGGCCACCAGGGAGGCCGTCCTCACCGCGCTCGCCGACCACGACGCGGTGCACCTGGCCTGCCACGCCATGACCGACGTCCACGCCCCCGGCACCAGCCGCCTGCTGCTCGCCGACCACGAGAGCACACCCCTGACCGTCGCCGAACTCGCCGCCCTGTACCTGCCCGGACGCCAGCTCGCCATGCTGTCCGCCTGCAGCACCTCCGAGATCAGCCCCGATCTGACCAACGAGGCCCTGCACCTGACCGGCGCCTTCCAGCTCGCCGGCTTCCGCCATGTCACCGGCGCTCTCTGGCCCGTCAGCGACGCCACCGCGGGCGAGGTCTCCCGCGCCTTCTACGCCCACCTCACAGCCTCCGGGGCCCGTCCGCCGCGCACCGACGAGGCCGCGTTCGCCCTCCATGCGGCGGTACGGGAACTGCGTGCCGCCTACCCCGCCACACCCACCATCTGGGCGTCGTACATCCACACGGGGGCCTGACCCATGACCGAACCGAACCCGGCAGCCGGCCGCCCGCCCGGGGAACCTCAGCCGGGCCGCCCACCCGGGGAGCTGCCCCCGGGACCGACCCTGGGACCGGCCGAGCTCAGCGCCGGAGCCCGCCACCTGCTGGTCGTGGCGTCCTGGCTCGACGGCGACCCGATCCCCCTCGACCTGCTCTCCGGACCCGCCGGCCCACCGGACCCCGCCGAGCTGTCCTCCCTCGCCGCGGCCGGGTTGCTCGAATCCCGGCCGGACGGCCGCCTCACGCTTCCCGAGGCCGCCCGACGGGAGATCCACGCCGCTCTCGGCGGCGAGGGCCGCGACCTGGCGCTCGGCATCCTCCGGAGCCACCTGGGCGAACCCGGCTCCTTCGGGGAGACCGCACGCTGCCTGTACCTGCTGCCCCACCTCACCCGGTGGACCGCCCTGACCCGCCCCGAGGACGACACTCCGGACGGAGCCACCTTCCTCGGCCGGGCGGTCGTACTGCTGCTCAACAACCACATGGGGTCGGCCGCCCTCCCCCTGGCCGAGCGGGTCGCCCGAACCGCCGAGATGCACATGGGACCGGATTCGCCCAAAACCCTGTCGGTACGGGCCAACCTGGCCTCCGTGTACGACCAGGCCGGCGAACACCGCAGAGGCGCACGACTGTTGGAGAAGGTCATCGCGGCCCGCACCGCGCAGCTCGGACCGGACCACCCCGACGTGTGGACGGCCTGGAACAACCTCGGCGGCATCCGCCTGACCCTCGGCGAGTACGAGAAGGCCACGCGGATCGTGGAGGGTGTCGTCGCCCACCGCACCAAGGTGCTCGGGCCCGCCCACCGGCTCACCCTGATGGCCCGCAACAACCTCGCCGTCATCGCCCTGCGAGCAGGGCGCCGCGACGAGGCCGTCGCCCTGTGGGAGGCGGTGCTTCCCGAGTTCGAGGCGGCCCTCGGTCAGGACGACACGGACACCATCGTGGTGCGCGCGAGCCTCTTCCGGGCCCTCAGGGACCGCGACGACACGGACCGGGCCGCCGAGCTCACGGAGGTCGAGGAGCGGATCGCCCGGTTCGCCGTCTCGTCCCACGAGCCCACCCAGGAGGCCGTCGCCGCGCTCGTCGAACGCGCCACGGCCCTGCGCGACCAGGGCCGCCACGACGAGGCCGTCACCGCCTTCCGTGAGGCCGTCGAACGGGGCCGGGCCGCCCTGGGCCCCGGACATCCGCTCATGGTCTCCGCCGGCTACCGGATGGCGTACGCGCTGGAGGCGGGTGGAGATGCCGACGCGGCCCTGGCGGTGGCCGAGGAAGCCCTGGCGGAGGCGGACCGCAGCCTCGGGCGCACCCACTACGAAACCCTGATGGCCGCCGTGAGCGTGCTCTCGCTGCTCCTGCGGCAGGAGCGCCTGAGCGATCACCAGGAACTGCTGGAGACGCGCCTGTCGGACATCATCGAAGGTCTGGGCTTCGGACATCCGCTGGTCCGGGCACTGGCAGCGCACCGCGCGTCACTGGCACTCAACCGTCCCGACTGGTAGTGACCGCAACCGCACCCCGGGGCGGGGACCGGGTCTTCGGCGGGAGCTCGGGCGTCGCGTATCGCCGAGTGCCACCGTAGGCTTCCCCTAGCGATCATTCGGGGGGAGCCGTGGTGGTCTGGTGCGTTCGGCTTTCGGCGGCACTGGCCTACGTGGTGGCCGCCGTGCTGAGTCTGTGGACGGCGGGGCTGCCCAGCGGCGTGCCGCTGCCCGTGCCCGGTCTGGTGGGACTGGCCTGGACGCTGATCGGGCTGGTCTGGCTCCGGGTCGTCGCCCTCTGGATCGGGCGCTTCCAGGGCGAGTACTTCTGGGTGTCGATCGAGGAGCCCTGTCAGGAGGACCCCGTAGGCCCGGTATCGCTGGCCAAGGGAGCGGACCGTGTCCGGCGGCACCGGCCCGGTGTGCTGCACAGGGTGCGGGGCTACCACTACGACGGCGTGCGGTGGGTCTACCTGCGGCAGAGCGCGGTATGGCTGCTGCTCCCGGTCTCCTTCGTGGCGCTCGCCGGACTCGGCGACTCGCACGGCTCGCAGCACATCCGCTCCCTGCTGCGGGCCGGGGCGGCGTACGGCCCGGCCTCCGTGGCCGAAGTGGCCGACCTCACGGTACGGCGCTCCGAAGGAGAGGTCGTCGGCTACGACTCCACGCTGCTGCTGGCCCTGCCGGGCGGCCGCGTCCGCGCGGAGGACGCCTCCACCCGCTACGAACCGAAACCGGATGGCCGGGTCCAGGTGCTCTGGGCGCCCAGCGCACCGAGCCTGGGCGGCGTGGTGGACGACGGCGAGGGCCTGGGTCGGTACCTGGACCGGGACTGGGGCCTCACCCCGGGCGGGATCGCTCCCGGGGCATTCGTCCTGCTGCTGATCCTGGTCGCGATGGTCCCGGTATCGATCGCGGCGGAGGACGACGGCCTCCAGGAACTGGCGTGGTCCCCGATCACCCAGACCGTGCACGCCTGCGCCGTCACGGGCGTATTGCTCGCCGCGTTGCCGTTCCTGTCCGGCACGGCGTCCGGGAACGACGTCCTCGGCATCGGGGCCGCTTGCATAGGCTTGCCGGCGCTCTACCTCGTGATGCCGATCCGAGCGCTGCTCGTCTGACCGGGAGCCGCCCGCGCGGTCGCCCGGACGTGCTCGGCCCGGGGCCGGTCGCCGCCCCGGACGACCAGTTCGCCACCGAGGACGGGTGACGCCCCACAGTGCCGGCCCTCGGCACGTCGCCGCCGCTCGGCCAGCGCCCGCAGAGGTGTCCGCCTCCAGGGTGCCACTCCATCACCGGCACGACCACGTCCCGTGTTCGGCGCACCCGGACGCTGGAGTTGTTCTTGTTCGGCGGACGGGTTCCACGTGTTCTCGCGCAGTGGACCCGAGCGGGCGTCGAAGACCGACAAGTTCCCGCGTTGGTGATGTCGGCTTCTCGGGTCGGGGCGTGAACGGGGCCAGCGTGGTGGGCTGCACCGCGCCACCCGCGGCCGAGCCGCGCAGCAGCTCGGCCAGGTCGTGGGTGTGGGCCTGCTCGGTGGTCGGCGCCGCCGCTGCGATGCGGTCCAACCGAAAGCCTCGTCCGGCCCGCCGCGTGCGGCACCAGGCGATGAGGTACCACCGGCCGTCCGCGGTGAGCAGTCCGGCCGGGTCCACCGCCCGGTCGCTCACGCGCCCGGCCGCGTCGTTGTAGGACAGCCGCAGGACCGTGCGAGTGGTCAGAGCCTGCTCGACCGCGGCGCGGACCGCAGGATCCGACGACGAGGGAAGCGTGACGACACGGGTGGCCAGTGCCTGTACCGCCGCCGAGGCGGTGCCGGTCATCGACACCGCGATCTTCTGGGCTGCTGCGCGCGCCGCACCTGCATACGGGGCGGAGGCGTCGGCCGCGGCGAGGGCGACGGCCAGTGCCGAGGCTTCCTCAGGGGTGAAGTGGATCGGAGGCAGGGTCATTTCCGGGTCGACCGACCAGCCCCCACCCCGCCCGGGAGTCGCGCGCACCGGGACACCGGTCTCCATCAGCACCTGTAGGTCGCGCTGCACCGTGCGCGTGCTCACCTCGAAGCGCGCGGCGAGCGCCGCGACCGTCCGTGGACGTGGCGCCGCCGCACGCAGCTCTTCGACCAGTGCGTACAGGCGGGCAGTTCGGTTCATGCCGACGACGCTACCGTCCCGCGGTGGAGAGGAATTCCCGCTGACGTCGCTCTTCGCGGTCGGTGACGGCCAGCGGGTAGAGGGTGAAGCCGTGCATGGCGCCGGCGACGACACCGAGCTGCACAGGGGCGCCGGCCGCCTGCCACCGCGCCGCCAGGAAAAGTGAGTCGTCGCGCAGCGGGTCCTCGGTGCCGACGACGATCCGAGCGGGCGGCAGGCCGGTCAGGTCGGCGAACAGCGGTGAGACGTCGGGGTCTCGGCGCTGTTCCGTCGACATGCCCGGTGTGAACAGCTCGTAGGTCCGCCGCAGCGTGTCGGTGTTGCTCAGCAGCTGCTTCGATCCGAAGGACCGCTGGCTGGGCGTCATCGACAGGTCGTACGGGCCGAAGAGCAGCTGGGCCGCCCGGAACGCGCCGGTGATGCCGTGCCGGTCGCGCAGGCGCAGCAGCGTGACGACGCTCAAGTGGGCACCGGCCGACTCGCCCCCGATCAGCAGGCGCCCGGTCCCGAACTCGGTCGCGGCGTGCTCCACCAGCCACCGGGCGGCTGCTTCGCAGTCGTCGGGCCCGGCGGGAAAGGGGTGTTCCGGTGCGAGGCGGTAGTCCACACTGACCACGGCCAGCCGTGTCTGCTCGGCGAGACGCCACAGTCGTTCGTCCTGCCCGTCCGCGGAGCCGAACGTCCAGCCGCCGCCGTGGAAGTGCAGGTAGGCGCCGTCGACGCGGTCAGGCACGAACACCCGGGCGGTGATCCCGTCCGCAATGACGCGGTCTCGGCCCTGCGGCAGCCGCACCGGGGGTGTGTCACCGCCGAGCCTGTTGCCCCGGAGGGTGGCCAGCACGGTCGCGTCAGGCGTTTCGTCACGAGCCGGACGGGTCGCGGCAGTGGCCTCGTATGCCTTGTTGAACGCCAGGGTCTCGGCGAGGCAGTCCTCATCGGTGATCATCATGCCGCCCACCATCACAGCCGTCCGCGACAACCCCCTGTCACCCTTTCCTGATGAGCTGCGACACGTTCGCCCACACGCGACCGCCGTCGCCTTGACTGGAGCTGCCAGCCGTAGGTCCGCTCGACCGCCCACCGCTTCGGGATCGGGGTGAAGCCCCTGGTCCCGGGCTTGCGGGCGGTGATTTGCATGTCGATGCCCAGGGGTGGCGGCAGGCTCGACGAGGTGCTGGCGGTAGCCGCCATCGACACGGACTTCCAGCGTGCAGGACTCCGCGGCCGGCGCCGCGCTGCTGGACCAGATCGCCGCCGACCACCCCGGCATCCGCGCTGGTGGAAGTCTTGACGCTCTGGGTGTCGATCACGCAAGCCGACGGATCGGCCTCCCCCGCCTCCTTGCGCCCAGGCGCACAGCGGTGACGACGGAAGCACGCGGCCTGGAAGGCTGGACATCCCGGAATGGGACAGGAACGAGCAGCCCCCGCCCCACCGTCTCCCTTCCAGAGCCACCACACCCAGCCGCGCCTACCGCCTCATCTGCACCGTCATTCCACCCTCCGGGAATCGGTTCACAGGCGACCAGGGCAGATGGCAACGACGACCTCTTAGTGGCTCCAGGTTCACGCACCGGAGGCGCCGCGGGGTGCGCGGTGCCTCCGGCCTGCGCGATCGGGGTTGGTCAGGCGCGCACGAGGTACCACGCACCCTGACCGTTACAGCCGATGGGGTTGTGGTCGCTGGTGCGGTAACCGAGCGGGATGAGTGAGCCCGAGCAGGCCCATATGCCGTCACGGACCTGTTGGTGGCGCCACGCACCCTGCTCGTTGCAGCCGATACGGTTGTGGTCGGTGAGGACGTACCCGGGCGCGACGGTTGAGCCCGTGCAAGCCCATATGCCGTCACGGACCCGTTCGTGGCGCCACGCACCCTGCTCGTTGCAGCCGATACGGTTGCGGTCGGTGAGGACGTACCCGGGTGCGACGGTTGAGCCCGTGCAAGCCCACACGCCGTCATAGACGGGCTGCTGGTACCAGGCGCCCATGCCGTTGCAGCCGCTGCGGTTGTAGTCGGTGATGACGTATCCGACCGGAAGGAGCGACCCGGAGCAGGCCCACCCGGCTGCCGCGGCCTGCGACCCCCGTTCCGCAGCGGCGGCCGTGCCCGCCGTACCGGCGAGCATCGCAGTGGCGATCAGCGCGACCGCTCCGATCACCGCCGCGATTCTGGCTCTGGCGACCGCCACCCCCGTACGCCTTCTCCCCACCCCGCGGAAGGCGCCGGCCGATTCACGGCTCTGCGCTCGCCCTGGCACCCCACGCCACCTCGACCGCCGTTCTCCGATGCTCACGCATACCCCTCCCTGCAAGGACGGCGGCTCATGCCGCTGTCACGACGGGCAGAACGTAGCAACGGAATTGCACGCATGACCGGCAGCGGCTGATTTACCCGGAATAAAGGCTCAAGGCCACTTCTTGACAACGTTCGCACGCATGAACCATTACCAAGCGTGCGCCTTGAGAGGGCCCCGGCCGCGCCGATGGCGCACGGCTGACGATCGTCACCTCAAGGTGGCCGCCGGCGGCGAGCGGGTGACCGCGAGGCATTGGCCGCGATCATCTTCGTGGCGACTTCGGGCTGCACGTGGCGGCAGCTGCCGCCGGTGTTCGGCCCGCGCTGGCAGACGCACGACGGCTAAAGGCCCGGCCCGCCATGCGGCCTATTCCGGCATCAATCGCCTCAAAAGGCACCGTGCCGTGGCCCCGAGATATGACAAGCTCGCGGTCCACTACCAGGCGACCGCCTCGTGGCAGCCATCAACGAATGGTTGTGACCCACCAGATCACGGTGCTGCCGCGTAGCAGTGGATGGCCACCAGTTGGGACGGGCTCCATCGTTGCTCGACGGTTGCCATCCGTTCCCAGCCGAGCCGCTCGTACAGGGCTGCCGCGGCGGTATCGGATGCCACTACGTCGAGCACCGGATGCAGACCCCGCCGTCGTGCTTCCTCCACGGCTTGGCCGATCAGCAATGCGCCGACCCCGTGCCCCCGCGCATGTGGGGCGACGAACAACCGGCTGACCACCGCAGTCAGCTCCGTGCTCACCCCGTTCCGTTCGCTCCACAGATCAGGGGCCAGATCCCCTTCGCCACTAGCGGACAAGCTGACATGGCCGACGACGCGGCCGCCAAGTCCAGCGACCCAGGCCCCCAGCAGAGAAGCGTTCGACAGCCACTCATCAGGCTGGTCAGGCCAGTTCACCGGGTAGCCATCACGTTGATGAACATCCGCGAGAACCCGCACACAGTCCGCGAGGTCGTCATCAGTCCTCCGCCGGACCCAGCGGCCTGGCCTCTCCGCGGAAGCCCTGAAGCTTTCGATGCTCACACAGCATGAAAACACAGGCCATGGTGACAGAGCACCACACCCTCACGGTGAACGGCATCCGGCCGGCGTACCAGGTGGCCGGCCCGACCGGCGGCGACCCGCTGCTTCTGCTGCCGGCGCCGGGCGGGACCGCGGACGACTGGGCCCTCGTGGCGCGTGGTCCGGCTGGTCCTGGAGGACCCCCCGCGCCGCTCCCCCGCGAGCCGGTCGCTCCCGTGCGGCCCGAGGGGGAGTTGGCCTTCGACTGGACCATGGTGCTCGCGGTCCGGCCCCAGCTGGACCGCCCCGACCCGTCCTGGCTGGAGGGCCTCTCCCTGATCACGGCCCCGACCCTCGTGGTGGCGGGCGGGCCGGACAGCCACATCCCGCAGGAGGCACTCGCCGGGCTCGCCCGCCGGGTCCCGGACACGCATGCGAGATCGCCCGGCGCTCGCTCGCCGAGGGCGGCATCACACGGACCGGGCAGGACACCTGGTACGACGCGGAGCCGCCCGCACAGAACCTCACCCGGGAGGACCTGTGCAACGGGCTCGGCTCGATGGCCTCGGCCCCGAGGGACCGCTGCCTGCGGAGCTGCGCTGGAGCGGCTACCGCCGCAGACTCGAAGCCGTCCGGGAGTACCCGGCGGTCACCGACTCGCTCTGGTCCGACTGGTTCGAGGTCCGGCACACCGCGCCCGGCGCAGCAGCGGCTCCGGGGCACCGGCAGCAGCCGGTCGCGGTCGCGGTCGTTGCCGAGGACCTCGGCGAAGGCCTCCTCCGCGGCACCGCAGGACATCACGCTCACTACCGCAGCCCCGGAGCCTGGAGCGCGGAAATGCCGCCCGGTGCCAGGGGTTGTCGGTGCCCCGAACCGCCGAGGAGCAGCACGTCGTGAGCTGAATGGGCCGCCTTCGCGAAGACTGCGACGCAGGCGCGCCCAGGTCAGGGGGTGCGTGCGGGCGCAGCTGTCGGTCGATGCGCTGCGGGTGTTCGGTGGTCACGGCCGGCCGCGGCATCGCTCGCGGCGGCCCCGGCCCGGCCGCGTTCGGGCCGGCGACGGACGCCCGGGTGCTCGTCTCCGGACACGTCACCCCGGAGCCGGTGCACGGCCGCGCCGCGACCGAGCTCAGGTCAAGCTCCACGACCAGGTCCCGTCGGCGGTGACGAGGCAGGCGAGGACCGCCACGTCGGCCGCGCCCAGGGCGATGCCGAGGCGGGCCCGGCCGGGCCTGCTCGTCCGCCGCCACAGGGCGAGGGCGCCCAGGACGACGGCCGTCGGGCCGAGGAGGAGGTTCATCACGAGCAGTCCCACCAGGCCGAGGACGAACGCGGTGACGGCCATCGCGTCGGCGTCACGGACCGGATCAGGGGCGCGCACGCGGGATTCGGTCCGCGGGCTCATCGCAGACCTCCGCGATCGTGGTCCGGTCGTCCGGCCCGGAAGTGGCCCCAGAGGCGCTCGCGCACGGCGAAGAGGGCGAGCCAGAGAGCGATGGCGCAGCCGGCGACCATGCTGACCGGCGCGGGGACGTGGGCCGCGGTGCCGATGACGACGCCGAGGACCAGCAGCGCACCTACGAGGAAGAGCATGAGACGTCCTTCCGTTCAGGTAACAGTTGTCTACTGACTGCCCGGTTCAGTTGTCCTTATGCTGGCGCCCGGCGACTGTGACGAGGTTGACTTCCCGTCATGAGTCCGTCGACCGGGATCCGTGAAACCCAGCGCCGCCGCACCCGCCGTGCCCTCCTCGACGCCGCCCTGGCGCAGCTCGAGGAGCGCAGCCTCGGCAGTCTCGGACTCAGGGAGGTGACCCGGGCGGCCGGGGTCACCCCCACCGCCTTCTACCGCCACTTCGGGGGCATGGACGAGCTGGGGGCCGCGCTGGTCGAGGAGGCACTGGCCAGCCTGCACGAGACGGTGCGGGGCATCCTCGCCGAGACCGGCGACGCCGAACGGCGCGGCGACGCCGCGGTACGTCTCGTCGCGGAACTGGTGCGCGGCCGGCCTGCCCACGTCCGCTTCCTGGTCCGCGAGCGCCACGGCGGGGTACCGGCGGTACGGGAAGCCATCGCCCGGCAACTCGACGCCCTGGCCGCCGAGATGGCGGCGGCGCTCGGAGCCGACCCCGTGAGCGCGGGCTGGAACGCCCCCGACGTGACGATGCTGTCCCGACTCCTGGTGGATCACATGTTCATGACGGCTTCGGCGTTCCTCGCCGCCTCACTACGGGGTGAGGACTGTACGGCCGCCACGGCGACGGCCCGCAGCCAGCTCCGCCTGATCCATCTCGGGCGCGTGCACTGGCCGGGGTGACCTGGAGGGGGCGCGGCCGAGCAGCCCTCAGCCCGAAGCGCGCAGCGCCGCAGTATGGGCCCTGACCTGCTCGGGGGTCAGGTAGGCGTCGGTGTACTCGAACTCCCGCAGCGTCGGCGGCTTGGCGGACCGGATCCCGATCCGGACGAAATCGTCCCCGGCCAGCGCGTTGAGCAGCCAGTTGGTCGCCACACGCGCCTTGGCGACGTTGGTGCGCAGCGCGGACCAGTGGTAGCCGCGGGCCACGGCCTGGGCCGGGAGGCCGCGCAGCGGGATGCCCAGCGGCTTGGACACCGCGTCGGTGCCCCCGAGGTCGACGACGAGGCCCAGGTCCTTGTGGACGTACGGCCGCAGCGGCTGGTGGCGCAGTGTCGCGATCAGGTTGTCCGCGAGCGTACGCCCCTGGCGCAGGGCGTGCTGCGCGGTGGGAGGGCACACCGCACCCTCGTCCTGCGCGGCGAGGTCGGGGACGGCCGCCGCGTCTCCCAGCGCGAACACCCCGGGCGCACCGGGCACGGTCATCTCCGGGGTCACCAGCAGCCGCCCGCGGACGGTCTCCGCGTCGAGGGTGGCGATCAGCGGGCTCGCGGCGACTCCGGCGGTCCAGATCAGGGTCCTGGTGGGCAGCACCCTGCCGTCGGTCAGCGTGACCTCCGTGGCTCCCGCCTTGGCGACGCTGACGCCGAGGGAGACCTGGATGCCGCGGCGTCGCAGGATGCCCAGGGCCGCCTGTCCCAGTGCCTCGCCGAGTTCGGGCATCAGCTTCGGTGCGAGGTCGAGGAGGTGCCAGGTGATCTGCCGGGGATCCAACCGGGGGTAGCGCCTGACGGCGTGGTGGGTGAGCCGCTGGAGGCAGGCGGCCGTCTCCGTGCCGGCGTACCCGCCGCCGACCACGACGAAGCAGAGCCGCGCCGCCCGCTCCGCCTCGTCCTCGCTCGCGTCCGCCAGGTCGAGCTGGGAGATGACGTGATCGCGCAGGTACGTGGCCTCGGCGAGGGTCTTCATGCCCCGGGCGTTCTCGGTGAGGCCGGGAATGTCGAAGGTGCGGGTGATGCTGCCGGGGGCCAGCACCAGGTGGTCGTACGCATGGTTCGTCAGGTCGCCGGTGATGGTGCGCACGACGCAGATCTTCGCCCGGTGGTCCACGCCGACGGCCCCGCCGGGGATGATCCGGGTCCGGTAGCGGCTGCTGCGGCGCAGCGAGACGGCGACGGACTGCGGGGTCAGCACGCCGGAGGCCACCTGGGGCAGCAGCGGCAGGTACAGCTGGTAGGAATTCGGTGTGACCAGAGCGATGTCCGCCTCCGAGGGCGACAGCCTGCGCTCCAGCCGCCGGATGCACTCGACCCCGGCGAATCCGGCTCCCACCACGAGGATCCTCGGTCGTACCACGGTGTCCGTCCTTTCTCGGGCCTGTCAGGTCCACCCGCGCATGCCCGCCCGGCGCCCGCTCTGCACGTCGAAGCGCCCCGCAGCGTGAGGGTGGGGCTGCCGACTCGGGAGTTTCGGCCACCGCCGGGCGGCCATACGAGAAGACGTCGAACAGGTCCGAGACGTACCGATCGCGAGGGGACGGACCACCGTGGCCGCCATGATCCTGTTGATCGCACCGATGCTGCTGGCGCTGCTGCTGGTCACCCGCGGGTCGTCCCGCCGCGGTCCCCGCCACCGGGCCGGCCGCAGCTGACGAACGACCCGACGAATCCGACGGGCGCGTCGCAACCGGCGGCCGCCGGCCCTGGCCGATGCAGCCCACCCCCAACGGCCGTCGTGCGGTGCTGCGCCACCCGCACGGCGGCGTCTTCGAGTACGTCGGCCCGTGAACGCGTGACCCGTCGCCGTCGAGCGCCGTTCGGAGGAACGGCGGGTGTCGCGGAGAGGGGTTCGCAGGCGCGGGTCGTACGTTCGGCTGGTATGACGAACGTATCGAGCGATCGCGCGTCCGGCTCCACTCGCCGCACCGCGCTTGCGGGGCTCGTCGGTGGGGCCGGGGCTCTGCTGGCCGCCGGGTGCACGGCGTCGGGCGCGATGCCCGGGAATGCGCCACCTCGCGTGAGCACGGCGTCGCCCTCCGCGGCGGCGGGCGGTCCCACGCCCGGGGTGATGACGCTCTTCAAGGACCCGGGCTTCAACTTCGGCGGGCTCCTCGCGCTCGGCGCGTCCGGTCAGGGCGCGGGTGAGGTGGGCGAGGTACTCACCGCCGTGAACGCGATCAACAAGGCCGGCCTCTCCGCACAGACGTACACCGAGACCTTCAAGAAACTCGGCGATCAGCTGATGGGGGCGCCCCAGGGCAGCAAGCCCGGGACGGAGACGACACGCTTCCGTGCACTGCGGGCCGCGCAGTACTACGGCCAGGCGCTGTTCTTCGTCCTGGGCTCCGACGACCCCGGCAGCGAGGAGCAGCTGTACAAGGCCGGGCGCGGCGCCTGGGACAGGTTCTGCGCGCTGTGCGACCCGGCACCGGTGACGGCGAACATCCCGTACGGGGAGAGCCCGCTGCCCGTGTGGTTCTTCCGGCCGGACGACTCCGGCGAGCGGCGCCCCACCGTGATCCTCACGAACGGCAGCGACGGACAGAACGTCGACATGTGGACCTACGGCGTCCCGGCCGCTCTGGAGCGCGGCTGGAACGCACTCGTCTACGACGGGCCCGGCCAGGGGCAGCTCCTCTTCGTGGACCAGGTGATCTTCACGCCGCGCTGGGAGACCGTGGTCACGCCGCTCGTCGACTGGCTGACCGTCCGCTCGGACGTGGACACCGCCAAGATCGCCCTGACCGGGCTGAGCATGGCCGGCAACCTGGCCCCCCGTGCCGCGGCTTTCGAGAACAGGATCGCGGCCCTGGTGGCGATGCCCGGCGTGCTCGAACCCTGGCTGGGCTTTCCTGCGGAGATCCGTAAGATCCTCACCCCGGACAAACAGGTGACCAACGACATCTGGAACAAGGAGGTGGTTCCCGAGCTGCCCGCATCCGCTGCCGCGACGCTGAAGAAGCGTTTCGAGCCCTTCTCCGTGCCGGCGATGCTCGACGCCCGTAAGGGAAAGATGTTCACCGACTTCTACACTCCCGCCAAGATCATCGAGTCGTTGGACATCACGGACGTGGTGGGCCGCATCAAGATGCCCACTCTGGTCCTCGACTACGACGACGAGCAGTTCTATCCCGGCCAGCCGCGTCAGATGTTCGACAAGCTCAAGGCCCCCAAGGACTACGTCAAGCTCACCGCGGCCACCGGCGCGCAGCTGCACTGCTCCCCGATGGCGCCTCAGCAGCACTGCGAGGTCGTCTTCGACTGGTTGCAGGAGAAGCTGTCGGGCGGCTGACCCGCCCTTGGCCGGGGCGACGGCGCCCTTGCCACGGGTGGCTGCGGCCGGCGGCGGCCGCGGCCGTGCCGATAGTCGCCGGGTACGGCAGCAGCACCGGCGCCCGGGCCGTGGCAGGCCAGGAGTGGAGCGCGGGGAGCCGGGTAGCCGCCTGGCATGAAAGGGGCCGACTCCCGGACGACCTTGCGGCGGTCTCGTCGCCGGACGGACCGACCAGTCTCCTGTCCGGGCAGCGGGGGTCCCACGGCAGCAGTGGTCGTGGCAGCGGCGGTGGGGATGGGCGCACCTTCGGTGATGGCCGTGCCCAGTCCCGGGAGCGCGGACGCGTCGTTCGTGCAGGCGGTACACCAGGGCAATCTGGCGGAGATCGCGGCCGGACAGGACGCGCAGAGGAACGCACAGGACGCGTGCGTCAAGGAAGCCGGCGCCGTGCTGGTACGCGACCACACCCAAGGCCGCACCTGCCGCCCGGCGTAGGCGACGTTCAGCCACGGCGCGGAGGCAGCTTGTGCGCGCCCGCACGCGAGTCGCCCACGGGCCTGTCCTGCGAGCACGTGGCCGGCCATCCATCGCCTTCACCGTGAAGGGACGGCGGCCTGGGCGTGCAGTGGGCGTCCGATGAGGGAGTCGAGGATGTCGCGAGCGGCGACCAGGTCGTCGATCGACGCGTCGATGCGGCGGCGTTCTTTCGCCAGGCCGTCAACGAGTTCGGGGCACGTCCCGGACAGGACGACGCTGTCGTCCACAGCGCAGGGAAGGATCTCTGCGACGGCGGACGTGCCGAGTCCTGCGGAGAGCAGGACCTGGATGCGTCGCACGGTGGTGACGGTGTGTTCGTCGTAGTCGCGGTATCCGTTCGGCAGGCGCGTCGGGGTGAGCAGTCCCTGTTCTTCGTAATAGCGCAGGGAGCGCCGGCTCACGCCGGTGTGTCGTGACAGTTCACCGATCCTCATGAAGACGAGTCCAACAGCGCTTGACCTTGACGTCAATGTGAAGGTCTAGCGTTCAGGACATGACCGAAGCCTCTGCTGAGAACACCCGGCTCACGCCCGTGACCGTCATCGGCCTCGGGCCGATGGGCCGCGCCCTCGCCTCCGCCTTCCTCGACGCCCGCCACCCGGTGACCGTGTGGAACCGCACGCCGGGAAAGGCCGCAGACCTTCTCGAACGGGGTGCGGTGGCCGCCGACTCCGTCCAGGACGCGGTGGGGGCCGGACAATTGATCATTGTTTGTCTGATCGACTACGAAGCGGTGCGGGCCGCGCTCGAACAGTCGCCGGCGGAGTGGGGGGACCGGTTGCTGGTCAACCTCACCAGCGGAGAGCCGGCTCAGGCCCGCCGGATGTCGCGGTGGGCTTCTGCACGCGGGATCGGCTACCTGGACGGCGCCATACTGACCCCGACACAGGCGATCGGCACTCCGTCCGCCACCGTGCTCTTCAGCGGCGCCCGCGACGTGTACGAGGCCGCTCGGGAGACGATGGTGGCCGTGGGCGGCACCGCGGTGCATCTCGGGGACGATCCCGGCCAGGCATCCGCCTACGAGGTCGCGCTCCTGGACATCTTCGCCACGTCGGTCAACGGCATCGTGCACGCCTTCGCTCTCGCGTCGGCCGAGGGCATCGCACCCGAACGGTTCGCCACCTTCGCCACCGGAATCGGCGGACTCCTTCCCGACATGATCAAGCGTTTCGCCCAGCAGATCCAAACCGGCCGCTACTCCGGGGACCGATCCACCATCGCTTCCGCGGCCTCCGGTATCACCCACGTCATCAACACCTCCGTCAGCCACGGAATCGATGCGGGAATGCTCACCGCGGCGAAAAACGTCATCGACCGGGCCGTCGCCGGCGGCCACGGGCCGGAGGGGCTGGCACGTCTGACCACCGTCCTTCACGAGGCCGGTCGGCCCTGAAGGCCTGACGGCTGGAGACCACCGGAGCCCAGACGGATCCGGACTCCCGAACAGGCACTCACGAAGGACGTGGAGAGCCCCTCCCTCAGGTACGGCCGTTCGGGCCGCGGTCGTCGTACTCAGCCGGTGCACGAGGAGGTCCGGGTCATCTGCCCTTCGGTGGGGGCGAAGGCGGTCCAGGTAGTCGGGAACGCCTTGACCACGCTGCCCAGCTGGGACCGGAAGTCCTCCTCCCATCGGTTCCGTACGTACTCCTGCAGGGCACGGAACACCCTTCTGCACGAGTCTCCCGGCGCGCCCGCGGGGAGCGCGACCGCGTAGAGGGCCGCCTCCTGCCCGTCCGTCGCTGCCGGCGGCACCTCCACGTCCCCGTACTTCTGGGTGTGCCCATAGAGATCCACCTGGCTGTCGACGACCGCGTCCACTTCGTGGGCGCGGAGGGCCGCGACGCAATCACCGAGGTCGCGCCGGGTCACGACGAGAGCGTGGTTGTCGTTGAGCAGGCCTTCGTGTGTCGGGGTGTACTCGCGCGTGCAGACCTTCCGGCCGGCCAGGTCCCTCAGGGAGGTGATGGCCTTGTTCCCCTTGTCGACGAGCACGCCGTGATGGCTCCTCAGGTAGGGGCCGACGAGGACGAGGTCCCGCTTGCGCACCTCGGTGGTCTCGACGTGCTCGACGACCAGGTCCACCCGCCCTTGCCGGAGCGCCGCCACGCGCTCGCCCGCCTTGAGCGCCATCAGCTGGAGTGCTTCCTTCCGGAAGCCGAGTTCCTGGGCGAGCCCCACGGCCACGGCTGCTTCGAACCCGTGGAAGCTGCTGCCGTCCCGCTCGCTCAGCCCGGGCGCGTCGATCGCGACGCCGACTCTCAGGCGGCTTCCGTCGTGGCCGTCCAGAGAGCCGCGTTCCGGTTCGCCGGAGAACTGCGGGTCCCATACCCCCGCCACGGTCAGCGTCGCCACCAGGGCGAGGCAGACGGTAACGGCGGTGGACCCCCGGTACCCGGCCCCTGCACGCCGTCCACCACCTCGACCGGCCCGGCCCCCGCCGCCGTCCGGCGGGTCCGCGGGCCGGACGGGTACGTCCCGCAGACCGCTCCCGAGGACCGGCACCGGGCCGGACAGCAGCCGGTGCAGGAGCGGGCTCCGCGGCTCACCACGGGTGCCGGGAACCGGGGTGGTCGGACCGTTCTCCACCGCCGTCCTGGACCACGGGACCGCTGCCGGCCCCTCTGCGTCGTCCGCCGCCGAGGCGGGTCCGTGGCCGTCGCGCCCGACGACCACGCCGACGACGGCGGACGGCGTCTCGGCGAGGCCGTCCGGCAACAGGTTCACCCGCTCGACGACACCGGCGAGTTCGCCGTCGTCCTCCGCGCCTTCGCTCGCGATGTCTTCGAGCGTGTCGTCGAAGGCCTCCATCGCCCCCGGCGGCACCAGCGGCTGTGCGGGGGGCGCGGGCGGCGACGTGTCCGGGACCGCGATCCGCTCGATGTCCTGCCGCAGCCGAAGCATTTCCCGGCGCGCGGCGAGCGCCTCCCTCGTCAGGGCCTGCCGGGCCTGCTCCGCGGTGTAGCGCCGGCGTTGCGCCTTCTGCAGCTCCTCCTCGATCCGCTCCGCCCGCCGCCGGGCCTCGACGAGCTGCAGCTCCAGCCCCGCCCTCTCGCGGTCCGTGGCCGATCGCAGCTGCGCCGCCGTGGAGTCGATCAGTGACTGCATGAGGGCGCCCATGTCCCGCAGGGTGCCCACCGTGGCGTTCGCCTTCGCGGCCACGAGCTCGGCCCGGTGCCGGTCTTCCAGCGCCGCAGCGAGTCGCTCGTGCATCTGTATCAGGGCTGACTCGGCGCCGTCCTCCTGGGGACGCCGGGACTCGTCGTCGGCGGCCTTCCACAGCCGGTTCGCCGCTCGCGTGTACGCGTCGCGCTTGTGGTGGTCGGACCCGCACACCTTCGCCACCAGGGCGCCGAGCGTCCGCTTGGGGATGACCGCCGAGCCGTTCATGTACTTCGCCCACGTCGCCCGGCTGGGCGCCCCCATGAGGTCGAAGACCTCCTGCGTCGAACGCGGGTCCGTGATCCGGACGATGAACACGGCCAACTCGTGCGCCTTGGGCCTCTCGACGAACCGCCTCCGTCGCCCCGGCATCCGCTCCCCCGTTGTCCAGCCCAGACCAGCGATGTCCAGGCATCGTGCTCCGCCGACCAGCTCCGACGCCCCGCCAAGGCGCTGGACTCATGAGATCAGTACGCACAGTCGCACCGGGCCCGCTTCGCCACATCTCCCAGACCGGAGCCGAACATGATCTGGACCAGCCTGCGCGACTTCCTCCTCCACGAAGTGCTCGGCAACCTCACCGCGACCGCGCTCCTCGCCCTCACCGCGTGGACCGCTCGTAGGTTCCGCGCCGCCCGCACCGCCCGCCGCGACCACCACCCCGGCGCGGAGGAGTGCGAGCGAAACCCACCGTCTGCGCGGGTCGTAGCCGTTCGGCAGTCGAACCCTCGACGGTGACGGCTCTCCGCCCGGAGGGCGGAGAGCCGTCGGTCAGCCAGCCGGAGGGCGGGACACCGCGGCCGCGGGGGGCGGGAGTCGGACCGCGCCGCCCTGGCCGCGGGAGGGACTCAGCCCCCGATGGGCCGGAAGATGCCGCCGGGGATGATCACCGGGCGGTCGATCTTCTTGAGGCGGTACTCCATGCTCACGTCATCGATCAGGAACGGCATCCGGTTCGCCGCGTCCTCGATCACCGTGAAGGTGATGTTCACCTTCTGCGGGGAAGACTGGTAGAAGGCGTCCGGCAGCGTGACCGTCACCTGCTCGTAAGAACCGTTGGTCCCCGCCTTGTTCATGCGGTCGTGCAGCTCGTAGGGCGTTCCGTCCTCCGCCGTGGCCTCAACGATCAGCTGGCGGAAGCCGAAGCCGCTCGTCCCGCTGTGGACCACGTCGCTGCGCACCCAGAACGTCAGCACCGGAACCCGGGATGCCGGGACCGTGACCTGCTGCGAGATGCGGCTCATACCGGTCAGGCCCTGGCCGCCCAGCTCCGCCTTGCCGGTGCCCGAGTGTGCCGGCCACGCGGAGGAGTTGTTGATGGGATGCCCGGCGAACGGGGTCACCTTCTCGTTCCAGGACGCGTTGCCGCTCTCGAAGCCAGGGTTCGCCACGTCGGACGTTCCTGCGCTGGCATTCGGTGCGGCCAGGAACATGCCCGTGGCCGCGACGGCGGTGGCGGCGGCGAGCATGCTCGCTCTCCGCGCTCTCTTCCTCATGGATCTCCTGGCTGTTTCTCGGTTTCCGAACGGGGACGCGCCACAACAGCCGAGCGGCCCGCCCCCGTGCACCCCGACGGAATGTCAAAAGGGTGCTGCGGCGGGCACTGCCCCAGGAGCACGGCAATCAGCCGTCTCGACCGCGGCGCACACTGTAGCGCGTCAGTACGACAATCGCGCCGGCGTCCGGTTCTGCGCGCCTCGGCGCGAACGATCGGCTCTCGATTCGCCGCCGGTGCACTCGGCGAGGCAGGGCATCGGCACGTCCCGGTGCTGGAACAGCAGGCGGGAGTAGCTGTAATCGTCCTCGTGCTCCGGGAGGGCGTGGTGGTCGTCTTCCTCCCGAAGGCCCTCCAGGTGGGCGGGAGCATCCTCGAAGGCGAGGTGAAGGGCCATCTGCTCAGCGGCGCAGACCGGGGTGGGCCGCAGGCCGTCGGCAAGGTCGCCGGCCAGGTCGTGGAAGGCACGCGCCATCCGCCGCCGCCAACGGTGGTCCGCCGTCCACGTGTGCGCGGGCAGCCGGTCGAAGACCTCCAAGGTCGCGGAGCCGACTTCCGGCACGAACCGGTCCCCGAGGTGCTGTGCGTCGTCGTAGGCCTCGTCCGCGAGCACGACCAGCACCGTGTGGAGCAGGTGGGCGGTACGAGGGGTGAGCTGCCATCCGCGTTCCCGGCGGTCCTCGCCCCTCCCCACATGGTCCCGGGTGGCGAAGAGTGCTGCGAAATCCGGCCCCCCGGCGGTTTCCGCAGGTCTGGTCCGTAGATCCTTCGGACGTCGGTCGTGCACGACCCGGGAGACGAACGGCGAGGCACTCCGGTGGGCCGGGGCGGCGTGCTGGCGGTGGTGCTGGTGCATGGGGCTGTTCCTCACTGGGCGGTCAGCGTCGGGGGGTGGTGTGGGTGTGGGCGGGTCGCAGGCGGCCCGGACGTGCCAGGAGCGGCTTCGGCGGCGTGCTCCGGCGTCCGGTGCTCGGGACGTCACACGGGCCGCCCGGGAGGTGGGTCGATTGCAGGGCCCCGGCCGTCAGTGCTCGCTCGTGGTCACGGACGGGGAGCTGCCTTCGACCAGCTCGACCGGCTTTCCGGATCCGTCGGCCGGCACCGTGTAGACGAAGGGCTTTCCTCGATCCGCCTTGCCGTAGGCGATGGTGTCGTCGTCCAGCCAGGCGGCCTGGTCGTCGATGCCTGCGGGTGCGGCGAGCGCCGTGTCCTCGCCCGTCTGGAGGTGCAGTACATGGAGGCGCCAGTCGGCGCCGACCTTCTTCTTGTACGCGATGCGTGTCCCGTCGGGCGACAGCGACGGGCACTCCACGTTCGTGTGAAGTGCCGTGAGTTCGCGGGTGACGAGGTCGCCGCGCACGAGGTGGGTGCTCCCCTTCGAGGACATGGTGGCGTAGAAGGTCCGGTCGTCGGCGGCGAAGGTGACTCCCCAGAAGTTCCTGTCCTCCGGCCGGCTGTGTTCGTCGTCGCCGAGGACGGTGAAGTCCTCCAGGGAGCCGTAGTGGTTGCCGTTGCGCAGGTCGTAGATCCCGGCTGTGGTGGAGAACTGGCCGGAGGCGGCGTACGAGTCACCGGAGCGGAAGACCGTCCAGGCGACCAGGTGGCCCGATGGGGAGACGCGAGCCCTGCTCGGGTTGCCCCACACGGGCAGGGTGACCTCGGGCTTGGCCTTCCCCGAGCGGTAGACGCGGACTTCCGAGGAGAACGGGCCGGGAAGTCCCCGCAGGCAGACCAGGGTTCCGGCGGCCACGGCGGCGCGACGGCAGTCAGGTCCGGTGGCGAGCGCCTTGCCCTCCCCGTTCGTCTGGCGTACTCGGTGGCCCTTGGCGTCCACGACGACGAGGGTGCCCGGCTCGTCGAGGCGCAGCTCGCCGGCGCCCGCATCGGCGGCGGCCCCCCGCCAGGCCACGGTCGCCGCGGCCGAGCCGAGCAGGGCGACGATCAGGGCGGTTGCACTCGCGGTGCGGATGACGTTCATGAGTTCTTCCCGGGTCGGTGGATCAGGCGGGCGGCGGCGATCGCAGCCACGAACGCGCAGCCGAACACGGCAAAGGCCGTTCCGAGCCCGCTGAGCACGGCGACGGCGCCGAAGGTGAGCGCGCCGCCGGCCCGGGCGAGGGACTGCGCGGTCTGCACGACGGCCAGCCCCGTCGTGCGTGCCGCCCGGGGTATGAGCGGCGATATGTGCGCCATCAGGACACCGTCGGTGGCGGCGTAGAAGAGGCCGTACAGGCAGAGGACGAGGGCGGTGGCCGGCCAGCCGGTGAACGGTGCCAGCCAGAGGAACACGTACGCGGCGAGCGCCGACAGGTGGCCACAGAGGAACAGCGGCCACCTGCCGATGCGGTCGGCGAGGACACCCAGGGGCACCGCCGCCGTCATGAAGACGAGCGCCGTGCCGATGGGCAGCAGCGGGAGCGCCTCGGCCGGGACGTCCAGCCTGCGGTGCAGGCCGACGTAGAAGGACATGTCGCCCACGGTGAGCAGCCCGAGCAGCGCGGCCGCCAGGGTGCAGCGGCGGATGGCCGGGTCGCGCAGGGAGGCGAGGCGTTCACGCAGCCCGAGACCTCTTTCGCGCGGTGTCGGGACCGGGCCCCGGCGGACGAAGGCCACGATGACCACGACGCCTGCGGCGGCGAGGCAGAAGCTGACCAGGAAGGCCGTGTCGTACCCGCCGGGGACCGCCAGGAGCACTGCGAAGGCGATCAGGGGTCCGAGCAGGGCGCCGCAGGTGTCCATCGCGCGGTGGACACCGAAGGCCCTGCCCAGCTCGCCCGCGGGGACCGCAGCGGTGATCAGCGCATCGCGTGGTGCGGTCCGGATGCCCTTGCCGACACGGTCGGCCGCCACGAGCGCGCCGACCGCCGGAGCGGATCCCACCGCGGGGAAGACGAGCTTGGTGAGTGCGGAGAGCGCGTATCCGGAGGTGGCGACGGCCTTGGAGTGCCCGAACCGGTCGGCGGCGTATCCGCCGCCGATCCGGAACAGGGCGGTGGCACCGGTGTGGAGGCTGTCGAGGGCGCCGAGTTGCAGATAGCCGACGCCCAGTCCGTACATCAGGTACATCGGCAGGATCGCCGTGACCATCTCCGCCGAAGCGTCGGTGACGAGACTGACCAGTCCCAGGGCCAGGACGGTGGCGGGCACCCTCGATCTCGTGGTGCCGCCGCGGGTCCCGGGCGATGCGGGTGTCCGGGCCGCGGCGTCGCGGCTCGGGTCGGTGGCTCTGGCCTGTGACAAGTACATCATGACGCTCCGGCGGAGGGGGATCAGGGCGGGGTGGGCCGACGGGCGGGCGTCAGCCGGCGGTGTTGAACTTCCACTGCTGGCTGCTGCGCCCGTCGCAGGCGTTCTGGACGATGCGGGCGCCGTCCGCCGTTGAACCGCCCGAGACGTCCAGGCACTTGCTGCTGTGCTGTGCGGTCACCGTGAGCCCGCCCCCTCCGGCAGCGGCGATCTTCCATTTCTGGTCCGCTGCCGAGCCGCAGGCGCGTTGCTGGACCGCTGCCCCGTCGCTGGTGGACCCCGGGGCGACCGCGACGCACAGGCCGCTGTTCTTCACCTTGAGCTGGTAGCTGCCGTCGGAGTTCCTGGTCGCGGTGAACTTCTGGTTGGTGAAGTTGCCGGCGGTCCACTGCACCAGCTGGGCCCCCTCGGTCGTCTTGCCGGGGTTGTCCAGGGCCTTGCCGGACTTGACGTTGACCAGCTGGTACGTCGTTCCGGACTTCACCGGGCCCTCGGGATCAGGCGTGGGCGCCGGGGAGGTCGGCGCGGGGGAGGTCGGTGTGGGGGTGGGGGTGGGCGAGGGGCCCGGGTCGTTGCCCTTGGCGTGGCAGGTTCCGCTGACGGAGTCGGTGAAGGTGCGGCCGGCGACCTGCTTGAAGGTGAACGAGTAACCGGTGGAGGTCAGGTCGAACTGTCCGACGCCGTAGGTGTTGTTGTTGAACACCTCGGACGGGCCGGCCGAGGTGCTGCGCGTGCTGTAGAGGGCCCGGCCTCCGGTACCGATCACGAACGACCGCATGCCGTTGGCGGTGTCCTTGGTGCCGTCGGCCATCGCGGGTGCGAACCGCTCGTAGTGGTGGTCGTGGCCCCAGACCGCCACGTCGGCCTTGAAGTCGGTCAGCGCTTTCATCAGGGGGGCCGTGCCGCTGCTGTCGCCGTGGTCACCGGACGAGAAGCGGGCGTGGTGCCAGTACGCCAGCGTGCACGGCTTGGTGCTCGCCGCCAGGTCCGCGCGCAGCCACTTCTCCTGTGCGCTGCCTGCGCCCGTGCTGATGTTGGAGTTCAGCGACACCAGGTGCCAGTCGCCGACGTCCACGCTGTAGTAGCCCTTGTCGCGGTCGCCCGTCGTGACGCCCTTGCCCTGGTAGTAGTCGAAGTAGCCCTTCGCTCCTGAGGTCTTGTACTCGTGGTTGCCCGGCGCGGGGTGGACGATCGAGTTGAACTTGCCCCAGTTCTTGTCGTAGGACCCGTTGAACTCGGACAGCGTGCCGGACTCGTAGGCGTTGTCGCCCGCGGTGATCACGGCTGCGGGTGCCATGGCGCTCACCACGGAGGCGGTCTGGTTGCAGGCCTCGCCGCAGATGTCACCGGCCGCCGCGATCTTGACGGAGGCGTTGGCCAGGGCCTCCTTCCCGGACTGGTAGCCGTTGATCGAATAGCTGCTCCCGGCCTGGGAGAGCCTCGGGGTCACCGTCACGCAGCCGCCGCTGAACGCCCGGGTGAAGAACGCCTTGCCGGTGCCGTTGCGGGAGGTGAGGGTGTAGGTGTCCCCGGAGGAGCCGGCGAGCGTGACGGTGTCACTGCCGCGGAGCGTCAGATCGGCGAACCGCAGCCTCATCCAACCCGCTCCGTCGGCACACACCCGGCGCTCGCCGGCGGACGTCGCCTGCGAGGCGTCACCGCTGATGTGCGCGGTGCCGAGCTCGGCTCCGGGCTCGGCCAGCTGGGCTACGGCGGTGCCGGCCGCTGCAGGGCCGGCCGGGGCCTGACCGGCGGATGCGCTGACCATGAATCCGCCGCCGATGAGGGCCGCGATGGAGGTCGCGATCAGCAGGTTCCTCGCGTGGTGCCGCTGCTTCGGTTCCGGTTCGTGCATGTCTGCTCCATGAAGGTTGCGGGGGGACCGACCGGTCCACCGGCGACGCGCTGAGGGGTGCGGTGGCGTGGTGGACCGGCCGGGGCTCGGGGTGGGGAGAGGAATCTTGTGGACGGGGTTGTTCCGGCGTCGGTTCTACCTCCGTGAGGCAGCCGGCGGTGGCCCGCGGTTGCCACTGGCGCGGGTGGGCAGCCGACGGCGTGCGGCCGGCCCCGTGCGTCGGCGTGCCGCGATGGCGGCGTCTACTACTGGCCGCCGGTGAAGAGCAGCCGATTGGGGGTGTCCTTCCCCGCGCTGCGGACCTTGCCGGTGGTGGCGGCGTCGATCAGAGCGCTCTGGACCTCGGCGGGAGTTGCATCGGGGTGCATCGCCAGGAAGAGGGCGGCGGCTCCCGTCACATGGGGAGCCGCCATCGACGTGCCGGTCAGTACGCGGCTGGCGGTGTCGCTCTGGTGTCCGGCCGAGGCTATTGCGGTTCCCGGGGCGAACAGGTCGGTGCAGGGCCCGAAGTTGGAGTCCGACCGGCGGGCGTCGTCGGACGTGGCGTTGTTGACGACGATGGCGGCGCCGATGCGGCCCGGAGAGTTGTTGCAGGCGTTGGTGTTGCCGTTGCCCGAGGAGACCACCCAGGTGACCCCCGAGGCGATGGAGCGCTTGATCGCATCGTCCTCGGCGGAGTTGCCCCCGCCGTTGATGCTCATGTTGACCACGGCCGGCTTGGCCGCATGGGCGGTGATCCAGTCGGCGGCTGCGATGATCGCAGAGGTGGCGGCCTTGTCACGGCAGTCGGTGACGCGTACGGCCACCAGCTTGACCCCCTTGGCCACGCCGAAGTCCTTGCCTCCGACCGTTCCGGCGACGTGGGTGCCGTGGCCGGTGCAGTCGGCTCCGTTGCGGCCGTCGCCGACCTTGTCCACACCGATCGCGGCCCGCCCCTGGAATTGGGAATGGGTGGTGCGAAGGCCGCTGTCCACCAAGTACACGGTGACGTTGTGGGCGGTCTCGGCGAATGTGTACGTGCTGTCCAGCGGAAGGTTGCGCTGGTCGATGCGGTCCAGGCCCCACGGCGGGTCGGTTTGGCTCGATGACGCGTCATGCAGGCCGTCTTGCTGTACGTAGGAGACCTCGGGATCAGCGGCTACCCGAGCCGCCTGGTCCGCGGTCATCTCGGCGGCGTAGCCCCGCAGGGCTGTGCTGAAGACGGTGTGGACGGTACCGCCGTGCGTGCGTGCGAAGCGTGCCGCCGTGGTGGTGGCCGCCGCGTGTGCGGCGTCACGGTCCGGGCCGCGCCGTGCGGAGGCGGGCGCCTCCTTGAAGACCACCAGGTAGCGGCCGGGTATCGGCTCGGCGGCGGTCCGCACGTGGCCGTGGGCGGGTCCGGCCGCGGCGGGATCGGCGGTCAGCGTGACGGCGACGACGGTGGCCGTCGCCACGGCCACGGCCACGCTGATCGACCTGTACGTCGGGTGCGGGCGTTGGAAGGACACGGATGTCTCCGGGGGGAAGTGGAAGTCCTGGCCCCGGTTGTTCCGGGGCACCACTGGTGTACTCCCCCGCGCCCCTGAGCGGTGGCCAGTAATGGCCGGTGGCGCCAAAGGGCGCCACGGCGGGCCGCCCCTCCCGGGGCGCCGGGCGCAGCCGTGCGACCAGCTGGCAATTCTTTGCCTTCACATCGCCCAACGTGCAACGATGGCGCGGCAGTTCGTTCGCACGGCCATACGACGGCCTCGTCCGCGCCGCGCGCACCGCCTGTCGGCGGAACGCGGTTGCGCCATTCTCACAGGGGGTGGTCCGATGCCCGAAGAAGATATACGAGCGCACTTGTGTCGCCTCGGCCTTACCCGCATTCAGGCGGAAATCTACGTAACCCTCCTTGGCACCGGGTCCTGCACCACGGAAGCACTGGCGGCGAAGATGGGCGGCAACCGCCGCGGCCGCAGGGACGACCTCTCGTTCGAGGACCGCGTGCTGGACCGGCACTTGGCTCACCTGCGCAGGCTGGGCCTGATCACCCTCACCGGGACCGGCGTCGCCGGTAGCGGCACCGGCACCGGCACGGACGGCATCGAACACGCGCCGGTCGAACCGTCGATCGCGTTGGAACGCATGGTCCACACGCGGGCGGCCGAAGTCCACCAGGCGCACCAAGCGGCCATGCAGGCGTATCGCGGATACCGGCGCTCCGTGGCTCCGCAGGGGCAGGAGGACTTGGTCGAAGTCATCAGGGGACCGCACGTCGCCGAACGCATTTGGAGCCTCGAAGAGGCCGTCGAATTCGAAGTCCTTCGATTTGATTCCCCGCCATACCATACGCACGGCACCGCCAACCCGATCGAGATCGAAAATCTCGGAAAGGGAGTGGAGTACCGGGTCATCTACTCCAAATCCGCCGTTCAGAACGCGACCTACTACAGCATCAACATCCAACCCTGCATAGCCGCGGGGGAACAGGCCCGGGTCCTGCCCACGGTCCCCGTGAAACTGAGCATCTACGACCAGCGCCTGGCCACCGTGTCGATGTCGTTCGTCGAATCCGAGGTCAAGGACTACCTGCTGTTGGTCCATCCTTCGAGTCTGCTGTTGGCGCTCGCCGGTCTGTTCGAGACCTCGTGGCGGACAGCACTGCCGATGCACTTGAACGACCGCGTACCGTGCGGCCTGCAACCGATCCACCGGCGCATCCTGGAACTTCTGGCCACGGGGGTCACGGACGAAACCATCGCCGAACTCCTCGGCGTCAGCCGGCGGACGCTGTCCCGCCACATAGAGGCGATCAACGCCCGTGCCGGATCGATGACCCGGTTCCAGATGGCGCTCTATGCGGCACGCAGCGGCTGGATCTGACGAGCCGTACCCTTTCGTAGGTCGCCAGTTCCATGTCGTTGGCCGTGCGCAGCGCGTCGCCGTACGTCTGCGGGGTGGCGTCCGGACCGTCCAGGGTGCGCACGGACTCGCCGAGGCAGCCGCCCGCCGGGACCTCCCGGCCCTCGTGGGCCGGCACGGATCCGGAGGAGACCTGCTCCTCCGCCCTACCGGATGAGGCGTCTGCGGGTGCAGTGTCGTCGCCCGGAAGCCCGTGGCCCCACTGACGCGCCTGGGCCACGTCCGGGTGCCGTAGCGCCGTTCGGTGTGGGTGGCCGAACCCCGCCGGATGCGCTGGTCGGGATAGACGGAGTCCGTCCCGAACCCTGTCGAGGGTTCGCCGGAGGTTACTTCCCCGCCTCCCCTCCCCCGCCTGCTCCCCCCCAACCCACCGCATCGCCTCGGTCTCGTTCTCCACGGGCGAGCTGGGCTCCATCCGGGCGCGCACGGCCTGGACGGACCAGTTGAGCGCCGCTGACAGGCCCTCCGGAGCGGGCCAGCCGTTGATCACTGCGAAGCGGCTGGAAGTACCGATCGGGACGCGGGTCGCTCACGCTCTCCAGCCGGGCCGGCAGCAGGCGGTGCAGCTCAACGTCGTCGGGGCGGCCGGGAACGTGGGCGTGGTGGTCCGCAAAAGCACCGCGACGATCGGATCGGCCTCGTGCAGAGCCGGGCCGATGCCCACTACCAGGGCGGGGCCGACCTGGTCACGGACGACTGCGGCGAGGTCGCGGCGCGGTCACGGCGCCCCGGCTGCGGCGTGGCCCCTTGTCGGCCGGTCCCGGGCGATGACGGGCGGGCGCGTCCGGCTGTGATCTCGCCTCGCGGGGCCGCGGCGGGGCGTATACAACGGAACCGAAGGGGATGAGCGCACTCGGGAGGTCCCCATGGCTTCGAGGAAGGAAGCGATCTCCGCGGCCCGTCGGCTGGCATGGAGTACCAGCCCTTCCAAGTCGTCGTCCTCGGTCGCGACGGCGAGATCCGCACGGAGCACACCTCCGGAAACGATCCACGCAACTTTCCGGGCTGACCACGCACGAGAGCCGCTGCGCCACCCCCTGACCGGGCCCCTTGAGAGGGGCGAACTCCGGCAACCAGGTCCAAACAGGTGATGGCAGCGCGTGGCGAGGGCGAGCGGACGTGGGGGCGAGGCACCCGGCCGTCCACAGAAGACCCCGCAGCCGGGCCGACGTACGGGAGGCAGCTGTGAACACCGTGGACCGCATCGCACACCCCTGGGGAACTCGCACCCCGTACGGCCGGCACGAATCCTGGCCGGACCGGGTGGACACCTACCTGACCGAGGGCATCGAGCCCGGTGCGGTGGAACAGTGGGTGCAGGCCGCGTCCATCCTGCATTCCGACGGTGACGCCATGGACATCGCGGTGGTGGGCGGACGGATGGTCGGCGTGCGGGGGCGCGCCGTCGACCGGGTCAACCGTGGGCGCTTGGGGCCGAAGGACCTCTTCGGCTGGCAGGCCAACGCCTCCGCCGACCGGTTGCGCAGGCCGCTGATCCGCCTGGAGGGACGACTCGCCGAGTGCGACTGGGACACGGCGATGGACCGCATCGTCGGGCACACCCGCGGGCTGCTGACCGAGCGCGGCCCGGGCTCCATCGGCTTCTACACCTCCGGCCAGCTGTTCCTGGAGGAGTACTACACCCTGGCGGTGCTGGCCCGGGCGGGAATCGGAACCAACCACCTGGACGGCAACACGCGGCTGTGTACCTCCACGGCGGCGGAGGCGCTGAAGGAGTCCTTCGGCTGCGACGGGCAGCCCGGCACCTATGACGATTTCGATCACGCGGACGTCATCGCCCTGTTCGGCCACAACCTGGCCGAGACGCAGCCGGTGCAGTGGATGCGCATCCTCGACCGGCTCGAGGGCGCCGATCCGCCGCACGTGGTCTGCGTCGACCCGCGCCCCACCCAGGTGGCCGCCAGGGCGACGGTCCACCTGGCGCCCCGTACGGGGACGAACGTGGCACTGCTCAACGCCCTGCTGCACGAAGTCATCCGGCTGGGATGCGTCGACGAGCGGTACGTCGAGGCCCACACCGTGGGCTTCGAGGAGCTGGCCGGTCAGGTGAAGGAATGCACGCCGCAATGGGCGGCGGACATCTGTGACGTGCCCGCCGCCCGGATCGGCGAGGCGGCGGAGGTCATCGGCCGGGCGCAGCTGTTGACATCCACCGTGCTGCAGGGCTTCTACCAGTCCCATCAGGCCACGGCCGCCGCCGTGCAGGTCAACAACCTGCACCTCGTGCGGGGCATGCTCGGTCGGCCCGGGGCGGGGGTGTTGCAGATGAACGGGCAGCCCACCGCGCAGAACACGCGGGAGTGCGGCGCCAACGGCGACCTGCCGGGCTTTCGCAACTGGCAGAACGACTCCCACGTCGCCGAGCTGGCCGAGGTGTGGAACGTCGATGCGTCGAAGATCCCGCACTACGGGCCGCCCACCCACGCGATGCAGATGTTCCGCTACGCGGAACAGGGTTCTTTGCGCATGCTGTGGATCAGCGGTACCAACCCGGCCGTGTCCCTGCCGGAGCTGGCCCGTATCCGTTCCATCCTCGCCCAGGAGCGTCTGTTCGTCGTGGTCCAGGACCTGTTCCTGACCGAGACCGCCCAGCTGGCGGACGTGGTGCTGCCCGCAGCCACCTGGGGGGAGAAGACGGGCACGTTCACCAATGCCGACCGCACCGTGCACCTGTCCGACAAGGCCGTCGACGCCCCGGGGGAGGCCAGGGCGGACCTGGAGATCTTCCTCGACTACGCCGCCCGCATGGACTTCCGCGACAAGGACGACCGCCCACTGATCACCTGGCACGACGCCGAGACCGCGTTCGAGGCGTGGAAACGCTGCAGCGCCGGCCGCCCCTGCGACTACACCGGCCTGACCTACGACAAGCTCCGCGGAGGCAGCGGCATCCAGTGGCCCGTCAACGGACAAGCCCCCGACGGGACCCCACGCCTCTATACCGACGGCATCACCTGGGCCGACCCCGACACGTGCGAAGCCTACGGCAAGGACCTGATCACCGGCGCAGCCGACGAAGTCGTCGAGTACCGGTCGCTGAACCCCGACGGCAAAGCGATGATCAAGGCCGCGGCCTACCTGCCACCGCACGAGGAACCCAGCCAGGACTACCCCTTCCAGCTCACCACCGGCCGCACCCTCTACCACTTCCACACCCGCACCAAGACCGCCCGCGCCCCGCAGCTGAACGCCGCCGCACCCGAGGTATGGGTGGAGATCTCCACCGCCGACGCCGACGCCCACCGACTCCACGAAGGAGACCTGGTGGAAGTCTCCACCTCCCGCGGCGCGCTGCGGGGACGGCTGCGCATCACCGCCATCCGGCCGGGACTGCTGTTCGTACCGTTCCACTACGGCTACTGGGACACCCCCGCCGGTCACGGCCCGGACGACGCGACCCCCGCCCGCGCTGCCAACGAGACGACCATCACCGACTGGGACCCCGCCTCGAAGCAGCCCCTGTTCAAGACGGCGGCCGCCGCCCTGACCCTCATCGAGCGCGGGGAGGGCGCCCCTGCCCCCGCACCGACGAACACCGCGTCAGCCCCCACGTCAGCCAGCCACGTCTTGGACACAACCGGCGGGCGAGCAGCACACGTCGTCGAAGAAGCGGGCACTGCACTCGGTGGCGAGGGAGGAAGCCGATGAACGGCATCACCCTGGTCCTGCGGGCGCTTCACCACGGGGAGCGGCACCTGGCCAGGGAACTGGCAGCCGTCGCCGAACGTCACCGCACCGATCACGAGATCCATCACGTCGCCACCGACCTGGCCGCCTGGTCACGGGAACACACCCAACGCCTCTCGGACGCCGCCGCGCAGTACGGCCTCGACCTCAGCGGCGCACCCGACCCCTCCTCCGGCGACCTGCTGAGCACCCTCCGCGAGAAGGCGTCCGAGGCCGTCGGCCGACGCCCCGAACCCGGACTGCTTCTCCTACAGGACCTGCGCCAGCTGCACCTGGACGCGGCCGAGAACTCCCTGCACTGGGAGATGCTCGCCCAAGCCGCACAGGCCACGCAGAACGACGCACTGCTCGGCCTCGCCTCCTCCTGCCACCCACAGACGCTCCGGCAGATGCGCTGGACCAACACGACGATCAAAACCCTGTGCCCGCAGATCCTCACCAGCCTTTGACCCTGCGCGACACGGGACACCTCGTAGTCGCCCGCAGCGGGAAGTGCTGCGGGGGGGCCGTGAAGCAGCCGCCCTGGGTGTCGGTCACGGCCAACGGCCGGATCGAGGGCATACGGTGAAGAGCGCTGAACTCGTTCCGAGCCAGGTGTCGGGCCGCTCGGGCCGGCGCAGACGGACGACTTCGATGCAGAACCCGCCGGGCCTCGCGGGCGACCTCTCGCCCGCCGCGTCACCCCTTCTCGCGGGACGGGCTCACGGTTTCTCGGCCACGGTGTCGCCGGAGGACTGTGCCGCCCTTCGTCTGCGATACACCGCCACCCCGCACACGACGAGGAGGAGGCCGGCTACGGCGGACACCCCGAGGGCCGTCCGCTCGGCGAAGAGCCTTCCCAGCACTTCGAGCACGCCGAGCCCCGCGGTCGCGTAGATCAATGCCCAGGCCGCTCCGCCCACGAACAGGGCGGGGAGGTAGCGCGGCAACGGCATGCGCATGCTGCCCGCGAGGAAGTTGGCGGCGGTCTGGAGACCGACGGTCAGGAAGGAGACGGCCACCACAGGCGCGCCCCACCGCTGGATCGCCCGCTCGGCGCGCCGGAACTTCACCGAGGAGATCCGCGCGGCAAACCTGCTGCGGCGGGCACCGGCCCCGGCGAGCCACCCGACGGCGAACGTCCCGCCGGCACGGAGCAGGACGATGACGTACAGGGCTCCGGCCGTGACGGCGATCCTATCCATGGCGCCTCGTCCCAGACACCGGGCCGGAACCCGGGAGGTCCGTCACCCGCATGGACGTCCCGCCCCAGCGGGCGCGCGACACGCACAAGCCCGATCGCCGTCTCTCACTGCACCCTGCCTCAGCCTTTTCCGTCCTACTGGGTTGCCACCTGCGGCACCGGAAGCCGAATCTGCACGCCAGGCAAGGCGAGCCTAACCGAACGTGCATACGGGAGTACAGGGCGGGGCCAGCCGAGGAACGACGGGCAGGTGCACCGAGTCAGCGTGGCCCGACACCTGGGCCGGCCAGCGCCGGACGAGCATGACGGCGATGCCAGGGCCAGGAGGAGGGCGAAGGGTGCGTAGCGCGTAGGCGAGGGTGGCCGGGTTGGGGCCGGCGACGCGGGCATCGTCGATCGCCGCATACTGCTCGATCACTTACTCGCGTTGAAGTCAAAAACGATGGCACCGTCAAGGAGCGGCCGGGCGAAATTCTTGAACGACTCGTGTGCCGGGTCAAAGAATTTCGGATCAGTGACAACAGGTTTTCCTACGTAATAGTTCCGATCACCTTCGGAGGTGAACGTCAACACGTAACCCTGCTTCATGCCCTTCCCAGTCTCCTCACCGCTCGCCTGGATACCTGAATCCAGAGACGCGATGTAAGGTTTCCCGTCGCGCTTCGCCTGCGTCAGGAGGGAACGGAACCACCTCATCGTCTCGGCCTGTTTCCCGGGGGGCGTGTCCGGTTTGAATTTGAAAAGGACGATGTGCCGAACCTTGCCCGGTTTGTAATCTGCTGCAGTAAACTTCTCGGGTCCGACCTGCGACAACTCCTCATGCAGGGCCTTCGCCGCATCCTTGTCGACCTGTTCCGTCGGGGCCGGGATGGGTGCCGTGACAGCGCTTGCTTCGCCGCCTGCCGCCTCATTGCGTTCCATCGAGCACCCTGTAACTGCAACCACAGAAACCGTACTCGCGACGAGGAACCGGATAGCAGCGGGCCGCCTCTTTGCCGTCATGAACGCATCTCCACATAAAGTGACTTGATCACGATGTCCCAGCAGGTAAACCCACTCATGGAGACCACGTTGCGGCAGGCCGACACGCTCGCGCATCACCGCGATGGCCTGCGAACGGGGGCCATCGGTGATCAGACCACCCTCCCTCGACGTGGACGGCCGCCCGTCCAACCGGTCGAGCGCCGGCCTCGGTGATCGCACAGGGTTCACCGAGCGACTTGGTCGGCAAGCCGGCGTGGAGCCGCGGCCTCACGCCTCGGGATGCGCCTCACTCACCCGGCGCTGCCGCTGGCGGTAACTGCGCATGGACACCTGGGAGCCGCAGCCGGTACTGCAGTAAAGCCCTGCCCCGTTGCGAGTGCGGTCGAAGAAACCGAAATGGCACGGGGGGTTGCGGCACGCCTTGATGCGCCCCCAGTCGCCGGTCTGCGCGGAGGTCGTCACGGCGGCCAGTACGGTCCCGAACACGCGCGGCACCCCTGTCTGCGGCGACGCCAGCTCGACACCACCGGCGGTGACCACCGTCGCCAGCGGGTAGAGCGCACCTGCGCGCCGCAGGTGTTGCTCGGCGTGCTGGAGATCCTCGCCCAGACCCTCCTCATCGCCCGAGTGCGCGAGCAGCAGGGTCACCAGGGCGTCACGCAGCTCGCGTGCGGCCGCGGCATCGGCATCGGTCGCCACGGTTTCGCCGCCGAGTTCGTCGTGCTCCGCGAGCCATGCCGCGAACGAGCGCCCGTCCCCGAACAGCTCTCGCCGGCCGCCTCCGTCCGCGCGCGTGTTCACGAACGCGAGCACGGTCTCCACTTCCGGCACGACGGTGCGGGGGCTGGGTTTCGAAGATCCGGCTGCAGCGCTGCTCATCACCCGATCCTACATCGACAGGAAGAGGAGCTAAGCCCCCTCACAAGCAACGTGCAGGCACCACCCCGCTTGACTCGTTACGAGCTAACGGCTTACGGTCGCAACATGAACGAAGCATCGAATCAGCAGACCAGCCCCCGTACATGGCTCATCACCGGCGCGACCTCCGGCATCGGCCGCGAACTGACCCTCCAGGCGCTGGCGAACGGCGACGCCGTCTCGGCGATCGCCCGCGACACCGCCCCCCTGGCCGAACTGACCGAAGCGCACGGCGACCGCCTGCTCCTCAACCGGGCGGACGTGTGTGACGAGCAGGCCGTCAGAGAAGCGGTGGAGCACACGCTCTCGCGGTTCGGCCGCATCGACGTCGTGGCCAACAACGCCGGCTACGGACTCTTCGGAGCCGTGGAGGAAGCCTCCGACGCGCAAGCCCGCGCCGTGTTCGACACCAACGTCTTCGGAGTCCTCAACGTGCTCCGCGCAACGCTGCCGGTACTCCGCGCCCAGCGATCCGGACACGTCCTCCAGGGCTCATCGATCTACGGGCAGTCCGCCCACCCCGGCGTGGGACTGCTGGCCGCGACCAAGTACGCGGTCGAGGGACTGTCGGACGCACTGGTGGCCGAGGTCGCACCGCTCGGCATCAAGGTCACGATCATCCAGCCCGGAATGACCGCCACCCCCTTCCTGTCCAACCTCCACGTCGCCGCCGGCCTCGACGACTACGACCGGACCGTCCGCGAAGTCCACAAGGGCATCGGAGAACTACCCGCATCCGCGTTCTCCTCCGCAGCCCGGATCGCCGAAGGCATCCGAACCGCGGTCGACAGCCCCAACCCCCCGCTGCGCCTGGCCCTCGGCACCTCCAGCGCCACCGGCATGCGCACCGCCCTACAGGCCCGCACCGCAGACCTGGACCACTGGAACCGCGTGACCGACGCCGTCGACAGGTGACCGCGATGGGCCTCGGCGCTGACGGCAGCCGAGGCCCGTCGGCGACGCAATCCGCGCAAGGACCGGGAGCAGCAGCCGAAGCCGCGTCGGGCCACCTCTGAGGCCGACTCACTCCCCATGAGCTGCGGCAGCGTAGGCGTGCCGGCGTTTGACATCCTCAGCGCGCGCCATCTACCTTCGGCATTAATTAAGGATGTGAATTATCGACTTCCTTAAGCGTCCTCGCCACCGAGGGCGGCACCATCATGAGGAAGGCCACGGACATGAACCCCGCCCAGCACGGAGCGGCTGTCGCAGCCGAGACGGCCGGATTCGTCGCCGCGGTCAGCGGAGCCGATCTCTCCACCCCGGTACCGACCTGCCCCGCGTGGACGCTCGCCGACCTCACGCAGCACATGGGCAGCGTCCACCGCTGGTTCACCGAACTGCTGCGCCAACGCATTCAGCAGCCGCCGACCAGCCGTGAGGTCGACCTCCGACTGCCGGCGGACCCGAGCGGCCTCCCGGACTGGCTGGCCGCGGGTGCCGCGGAGGCCGCCGAGGTATTCGCGGCCACCGACCCGGATGCCCCCATGTGGGCCTGGGGAGTCGACCAGCACGCCCGGTTCTGGGTCCGGCGCATGCTCTTCGAGACCCTCGTCCACCGCGCCGATGCCGAACTCGCCCTCGGGATCCCACCGCACATCGACCGCGAGTCGGCGGTCGACGGCATCGACGAATTCCTCACCAACCTGCCGTTCGCGTCCTCCTTCGCCCCGCTGACCACCCGGCTGCGAGCCCCGGACCGGACCATTCGCTTCAGCTGCACGGACGGCGACGGCGAGTGGCTGGTCGGCTTGCGCCCCGACGGCTTCGCCCTGGCTCGCCGCGCCGAATCCCATGCGGTGGACGCCGAGGTCAAGGGAACGGCCGCGGACCTGCTCCTGCTCCTCTACGGCCGCCTGACCCATGGCAGCGACGCCTTCCACCTGCTCGGCGACCGCGCCCTGCTCGCCCACTGGTTCGCCCACTCGGCTTTCTAGACTCGGGGCCGTCACCTCGCGCGCCACTCGTCTCCCCGAGACGAGTGGCGGAGACCGCCGTGCGCCGTCCGGTCAGCCGATCGGCTGCCGGGCCTCCGTCCGGACCTTGAGGGTGGTCTCGGCGATCTCGTCCAGGTCGACCGATCCGGGAAGCTGCTGTGCGGCCTCGGGGGTGACGAGGGCGACCGTCGCGCTCGTGTTCTCGTCCGCCCAGGCGCACATCGGCAGGGTCGAGGTGGAGCCGTTGTCCTGGTACGTCAGCACCTGGCAGCTCAGGGTGATGCCGGAGCCGGTGGGCGTGATGTCGCGGGCGGGGACCGCCGGGCTCGCGCCCTTGGCGTCCGCGGCGCCGACGAGCATCTTCCTGCGGGATTCTGCGGGGTCTTTGAACTGACCGTATATACCGGACAGGACGAGGACGCCCGGACGGGCCGGGGAGCCGGAGGTGTACTGGCCGATGGCCGGCCGGGGGTTGCGGATCTTCGAGCTGTAGGTGTGCTTGAGCCCTTCCTTGCCCTTCGATTCCGAAACGTCCTGGGCCAGTTCGAACGTGCCGCCCATCAGGGTCTTCGGCACGATGAGCCGGTACTCGGCCTTGGGGAATCCGGCTCCGCTCACCCTGGACGTGGCGTCGGTCGTCACCTTGACGATGCTGAGCGCCGCTATCGCGGCCGCGATGATCCCGATCACCTTCCAGGGCTGGGACTTGCGCTGCGGCGGGCCGACCGGCGGCTGCCCCCAGCCGGGATGCCCGGCGTACGACTGCGGCGGGTACTGCGGCTGGAGTGACTGCGGGGCGTAGTGCGGGCCGCCGTACGGATTCGGGGATTGCGACGGCCCGTAGGGGCCGGGGGGCTGATGAGGCGGCGGCATACTCATGATCGAAAACGCTACCTCACCCCTGGGACAGCGACTGCCCGGACATCGTTCGCCGCCCCACTGCGAGAACAGCGGGCTCCACCGGGTCGCCCCGCACCCCTTCCACACCCTCTTCATGTCGTCTTCGAGTTCCCGCATGGTCACGGGCCGGCAGGGTCGGCCCGGTTCGCGACCGCGCCCGCACTCACTGGCCGGCGGCAGCTCCAGCAAGTCCGGCTCCTCGCGCACAGGGCGTAGGAGGCTCAGGTTCTGGAGGGCCGGGCGAATCCCCTTGCGCAATGGTCAAGATTCGTTGACCATTGCTCGCATGCCTACCGATGATCTTCCCGAGACGTTTCACGTCACCACGGACGAGCAGCTGCGCGCCGTCTCCAATCTCACGCGCCACCGGATCATGGCCGTGCTCCGCTTCGAGCCGGCGACGATCACGCAGATCGCCGAGCGGGTGGGCCTCGCGAAGGGGAGTTCCAGCTATCACGTGCGGCTGCTGGAGCGGGCCGGCCTGGTGAAGGTGGTACGGACGCGGAAGGTGCGGGGTGTCACCGAGCGGTACTACGCGATGGCCGCGCGGGCGATCGTGCTGCCGGACCCGGGCGAGGGAGGGCCGGATGTGCTGATGCGGCATGCGGTGGCGGACCTTGAGGCGTCGCCGGTGGGTGAGCGGCACGTACGGATGGCGCATCTGCGGCTCACCGACGAACAGTTCGCGCAGCTGGGAGCACGGCTGGAGGCGCTGGCGGACGAGTACCGGGAGCTGTCCGATCCGTCGCTGCCGGACACGTCACTCGTCTTCGCACTGTTCCACCCGGCATCGCGCGAGCAGGCCGACGGGGGCGCCAAGTGACCTCAGAGGTACGGAAGTTGCCGACCGGGTTCGGACGGCTGTGGACTGCGCAGACGGTGTCCTCGTTCGGTGACGGGGTGTCGCATGCCGCGCTGCCGCTGCTCGCGTTGACGTTGACGCGGGATCCGATGGCACTCGCCGTCGTCACGGCCGCCGGGACGCTGCCGTGGCTGCTGTTCGGCGTGCTCGGCGGAGCGCTGGTGGACCGGTGGGACCGCCGGCGAACCATGTGGGTCATGGACGCGGCCCGTGCGGTGCTGCTCGCGATACCGGCGGCAGCGGCCGTGCTCGACGGCTTGAGCATTCCGCTGCTCGCGGCCGTCGCCTTCCTGCTCGGCCTCGGCGGACTGTTCTTCGACACGGCCGCCACTGCCTATCTGCCGGATCTGCTCGGCCGCGACCCGGCGCTCCTGGAGCGGGCCAACTCTCGCCTGCGCGGAGCCCAGACCGCCATGTCCGGCTTCGCGGGGCCGCCTGCGGGCAGTGCGCTGCTCGCGCTCGGGCGGGCGGTTCCGCTGCTGGCCGACGCGGTGTCGTTCCTGCTCTCCGCACTGCTCGTACGGTCGCTTCCCGCCATGCCCCGGCCAGCGCCGGAGGTCCGCGAGTCGTTGCTTCGGCAGGCGCGGGCCGGGGCCTCGTACGTCTTCGGGGACCGGTTGCTGCTCGGGCTCGCGCTCCGCCCGGCGGTCGGGAACGTCGCCTTCCTCGCCGTGGAGACCGTCCTCGCGCTCTTCGCGCACGACCGCCTCGGCATCGACGCCTACGGCTTCGGCCTGCTCCTCACGGCCGAGGCCACCGGCGGTCTGCTCGGCGCGGGCATCGCCTCCCAGCTCCGCCGACGGCTCGGCACCGGCACCGCGCTAACCTGCACGGCCGCCGTCGAAGGGCTTGCCATCCTGGGCCTTGCCGCTGCCCCGAACCCGTACGTGGCCGGGCTGGCGCTCGCCGTCTGCGGGGCCGGCATGGGCGCCACGATGGTACTCGCGCCCTCCCTCCGGCAGGCGATCGTCCCAGCCCACCTCATGGGCCGGGTCGCCTCCACCTCCCGCATGCTGGCCATGTGCGCCGCCCCCCTCGGGGCCTTCCTCGGCGGCTGGCTGGCCACCACCTGCGACATCCGCACCCCGCTCTACGCCGCCGCCGGCCTCCTCCTGGCGATGACGGCCGTCACGGCAACCATGACCAGCAACCGCCGGGTCGAAGCGGCGCTGCGCGCCGCCGCCCCGGCCGGCGGTCCGGACCACCCGGCAACCGAGGAACCCGCCCAGGAGAGCGCACCCGAGGTGGTGTGATGCCTGCCGCGAAGGCGCCACACCACGTCGGGGGCCAAGGCCCCGCGGGGCGCAACGAGTGGCCAGGGTGGGATCGGCCGACCCGCGTATAGAGTGCGCACGATCGTCCCCACTACCCTTGTGGAGAAGCAACATGCGCATATCCACTGCCCTGCCCGCCGCCCTTGCCCTGACGGTCGCGACGCTCGCGGGAGGGGTGACCCAGGCCGCCGCCGAGACCACCCTCAGCACGGTCAACCTGGAGGCCGGTGCCAACCTCCACCACAACACCGCCACGGTGCACTACGAGCGCATCGACGGCGCGGTGAACTCCGTCAAGGTCACCTACGTGCTGATCACCTCCGGCGAGCGTGACTGCGCCTGGGTGCAGTGGAACGACCCGAAGGCAGGCGGGGACGGCTGGACCTCCCTCACGCCCGAGCCCTCGTGTTACGGCATCGGCATGGGTGAGACGCGCGAGGTCATCATCAAGGCCCCGGCGGGCCACCCGCTCAAGGTGCGCCTGGCCGCCTACCACTCCGACAGCACCGCCGTGATGCACAAGGACATCGCGAAGCTCTAGCCTCCCGGCCGGAGGGGACGGTCGGCCCAGACGGTCCCGCCTGGGCCGACTCGATCCCGTACGCCTCAGCGGATCGCGAACTCCCGTACGCGGAACAGCCCTTGGTCGACGAAGGTCGAGGACGGCAACCGGGAGTGGCGTCGGAGACCTCCATCCGGATGGCATCGGGCCCGGTGCGACGTGCAGTTCGAAGCCCACCCGGGGATCCGCGCAGCGCCTCCTGCGCGGTCTCACCGACGGACCACGTCAGCCGACGACGCGTTCTGGAGTTCGTCGGCGAGGACACCAGCCTCCTCCGGAGTCAGTACGACCACGAGCCGACCGCCGCCTTCGAGCGGTACACGCATGACAATGCCCTGCCCCTCCTTGGTGGCCTCGAGCGGACCGTCGCCCGTACGCGGCCTGATCCTGGCACGAGGCAGTTCACCATCAGTGGCGGACAGCACCCGCGTCCCGTTCCCCTTGGTCATGACCGTGCACGTCTCCGGTGCAGGTGTCGCGGTGGCGGCAGGAGTCAGGACGACCGTGGCCCCCAGAGCCACCGATGAGACGACGAGCGAGATGACGGCATTGCGCCGAATACGCCGGGCCATGATGGTGTCCTCCCTACACGATGAGTGGAAGGCGCCGCGGAAACACCAGGGCAAGACGCCGCACCAACGCTCCGGGAGTGGTCTTCTCCGCCCACAGCCGCGACAACGGATGCACGGCTGTGGCGCCGCTGGGGCGCCGCGCTGATCCAAAAGGCGCCTCCGTCCATCCTCCCCCTCCCCCAACCGAGTGTCGACCGGACGCCGATGGGAGCGGACCGAGCGAACAGGCCCCAGCAGCCCACCACGACGCGCTGCTGCTCGTTGCAGGAGTTCTTCGCCTACTCTCCGGGAGGCCCCGCGCCGACGGCGATGCATGCGCTCACCCTCGATCGGGGGCGAGGACGGCGACCGGTTCACACAGGAGTGGTCCGTCGGGTGCGGCGGCCCCACGCGAGGTCGATGATCCGCCGCCAGTCCACGGGCGGACCGGGTACGACGACGCCCGGACGGTCGCGCGGCACCAGGACCCGCAGCGTGCCCGGGTGCAGCGTGCACACGACCGGGGTGGGTATCCGCAGTGCTTCGCCGTCGACCGCCACGGGGATCTCGTCGGTGTCGGCGGTCACTTCGACGCGCCGTGCGGTCATGACGGTCAACCCCGTGGACTGCGGGCCCCGCACAGCCAGATCGGCCGCCTGCGCCGCATCCTCCACCCGGATGCCGAGCACTCCCAACAGGCCGTCGTCGAGCCGGGGCCGACGGCCGCCGCCACTGAGCCCGTCGGGCAGGGCGTACGGGTTGTTGCTCACCAGCAGAGCCTGCTGGGCCGAGAGCGCCGTGCCGTCGACCTGCGCGTCGAGCCGTGGCGCCCCTTCGCCGAGCAACAGGTCCGGCATGAGGGCCAGTGCGGTGCCCGCCTTGTCGTCGCGATACCCGGGTCGCTGTACGACATCGGCATACACGCCGAAGGACACGGTGTTGACGAAGGGCCGGCCCGAAACGTCACCAAGATCGACCCGGAGCTCCTCGCCGTCGGTCAGGGCGTCGAGACAGCGCGACGGGTCGGAGCGGTCGAGGCCCAGGTCCATGGCGAAGTGGTTGCGGGTGCCGGCGGAGACCACGAGGAACGGCAGGCCGTGCTCGGCGGCGACGGCCGCGACCAGGGCCTGGGTCCCGTCACCACCAGCAACGCCGAGGAGGTCCGCGCCCCCGGCCACGGCGGCCCGGGCCAGTGCGGCCACATCGGCCGGCGCGGACGGATCGAGCAGAACGACCCGCGCGCCGAGTTCCTCGGCGCGCTCCGCCAACCCGAAGCGGCCGACTTTCCCGCCCCCCGACGTGGGATTCATGATCAGGACCGGCTGCTTCGGCCTGGTGGCGGCGGTCGCCGCCGGCCGCGACCGCTCCGGACGCGACCTGCGCAGCGCAGCCCGGGCACAGGCCAGCGCCGTACCCCAGCACAGGCACAGGACCAGCGCCGTGAGCCATAGACCGTCGTGCGCGAAGAGCACCAGGACGGCGAGAGGTGCCACGATCGCGAGGAGCCCCCCGAGGAGTCGCGCGGCGCCACGGCGCGCCATGAACCACCACACCCCGACGGAGCAGAGGACCAGACCGAGGAACCCGGCCGCGACGATGACCAGCCCGCCCTCTCCCAGAGCGATCACCAGGACGACCAACGAACCCGTCGCGGCGAACACGGCCAAGCGTGCCAGCAGCCGCCCGGCCCCACCCCCGCCCGGGCTCGCCTCACCCGTCCCTCCCATGGCTTCCTCTCCGCGCCGTGCCCGGCCGGCGACTCCGGTCCGGGGCACCAGCCTGCACACGCGCTGGCCGGTGGGCACCCCAGCGGGGCCGCGAGGATGAAGCGGGCGACCCCTGCCGGGCCTCCGCCTCCTCTTTCGGCCCACCGGCGGGCCTGGCGCGAACCTGTCGGGTTCCGAGCGGGAACGTCGACATCGAGCTGCCATCCACGCCGTAGACCAGCCGATGGCCGTTCGTCCGTGCGACCACCCGCCTGCACCCCGGAACAAGCCCCCACTGGACGCCGACCGGGTTCGCTACCAGGCGGGAAAGCAAACCGGGATCCTCACCCGCAAGGGCTGAGGCAAACGGCCACCGTCACCCGCCGGGATGTGCGTCGTTCCGGCTCAGCTGCCGGTACGCCGAGGCGCTGACGGGCGGGCTCACGGCCGACCGGAACCTGTGCGCAGGGGTGCGTGTTCGGGGTGGGCAGGGCCGGTGGGTCCGGCCGCGGCCGGAGCACCGAACCAACGGCTCGCGGCCTGCTGGAACGCCTCCCGATCGGGGTGCCGATCACCTGCCCAGGCGACCACGCCGTCGGGCCGCACCAGCACGGCACCTGACCCGAGGTCGTTCCTCGCCGTCCCGGCCGCGTACCGTATCCGGCCCTCCCAGCCCGTCGCCGAAGCCTGCAGGCGCCGGCCGATGCTGAAATCGAGCACGACACCCCGTCCGTCCGCCATGAGGTCGCCGAGGCGAATGCCGTCCTCGAGTCGGAAGTCAGGGGCACTGCGGCCGACCAGCGGATGCTCGCTGCCGAGGTCGTAGCGGATCCACGATCCCGACAGCTTCTCGAACACGTAGGTCGCTCCGTCACGGGTCCCGATGAGATCGCGAACCACTGCCTGGATCGCCTGGGCGTACGGGTCCGGCCTCATGGTCGCCACCTGGGCGCGCGACCAGTCGAGCACCGCCGCACCGATCGGATGGCGCTCGTCGGCATAGGTGTCGAGAAGCCCGTCCGGTGCGTGGCCGTGCACGGTCGCCGCGAGCTTCCACCCCAGGTTCACGGCGTCGCCGATGCCGGTGTTCAGCCCCTGGCCGCCGAGGGGCGAGTGGACGTGGGCGGCGTCGCCCGCGAGGAGGACGCGTCCGTGCCGGTAGGCCGTCGTCTGCATCGCCCGGTCGGTGAAGCTGGAGGCGATGTGGACCGTGCGGAGGGTCACGTCGGTGCCGGACACGCGGCGCAGCACCGCCTGGAGATGGTCGCGAGTCGGCGGCTTCGAGCGGTCGAACGCACCGCCGTCGAAGTCCATCATGGCGATGTGCCCGCCGGTGGGCATCCGGATGTACATGCCCGTCGGCGTCAGGTGGAACCCGGGGCGCAGCTCCTCGGGATCGGCGAGGGTCGCTTGCATGGTGTAGCCGGTGAACTGCGGCTCGGTACCGACGAATTCGAAGCCGGTGAGCCTGCGCACCGTACTGCGTCCGCCGTCGCAGCCGACGAGCCAGCGCGCTTCGTACGTGTCCGCGCCGGCTTGTGCGAGCACGCTCTCCCCGCTCTGGGAGACGGCCGAGACCGTGACGCCGCGCCTGATGTCCACGCCGAGCTCGGACGCCTGCTCGGACAGCACCGTCTCGACCGCTTCGAGGTCCGTCATCACGGCTTCGAGTGCCGGGCCGGGCAGTCGGAACGGCAGGGCGTCGACGTCGACCCGGGCCTCGTCGAGCATCATGCCGGCGAAGTGGCCGAAGAACCGAGGACGTGACGGCGCGCCCGCTTCGGGGGCCGCACCGAACACCTCTTGAACGCCCGACGCCGTCAGCAGCGGTTCCAGCATGCCGCGTCGGTAGAACGCCTCGACCGACGCGGCGGACAGCCCTCGCCTCCCGAGCGGGGCCGCCCGCAGCGGGGAGCCGAGCCCCGGCTCCCGTTCGAGTACCAGTACGGAACACCCTGCGAGGCCGAGCTCGCAGGCGAGGGCCAGACCGACCGGACCGGCTCCCACGATCACTACGTCATGCACGAGAGATCCCCTCCTCGGACTCCGAGCCGGATGGGTCCCCGGCCGGACCTCTCGAAAGGTGTCAGCCCTCACCGACATCGCATCGACAGCCCCGACAGGCCACCGACAGGCCGCCGACACCACCGGCTCGGCGGGCCGATCCGGGCACATCGACATCGGTGTCGTGCTGCGCGCCTACTGCCTGTTCAGGTAGGCGAGAACGGCGCGGACGCGGCGGTTGGTGTCTCCGTCGTCGGTGATGCCGAGCTTGCCGAACATGGAGGTGGTGTACTTGCCGACGGCGCTCTCGCTGAGGAAGAGGCGTCGGCCGATGGCCTGGTTGGACAGGCCTTCCGCCATGAGCTCCAGCACGGAACACTCGCGTCCGGTCAGTCGCCCGAGGCCCCGGTTCGGGGAACCGTTGGACAGCAGTTTCGCGATCACGGCCGGGTCCATGGCGGTCCCGCCGCCCGCGACGCGCTCCAGGGCGTCGATGAACTGGTCGGCGTCGAACACGCTCTCCTTGAGGAGATAGCCGACGCCGCCGGAGCCGTCCGCCAGGAGCTCGCGCGCGTACAGCTGCTCGACGTGCTGGGAGAGGATGAGCACCGGCAGTCCGGGTATCTCGCTGCGGGCGACGAGTGCCGCCCGCAGGCCTTCGTCGGACTGGTTCGGCGGCATGCGGACGTCGATGACGGACACGTCCGGTCGCCACGTCCGCAGCGCTTCGAGCGTCTCGGGGCCGGTGGCGGCCGTCGCCACCACCTCGTGCCCGTACGCCTCGATCAGGCGGACCATCCCATCACGCAGCAGGTAGAGGTCTTCGGCTACGACGATTCGCATGGCACCGCCATCCTGACACGGGTCGGACCGCCCGGCGGGCTGGTGATCTCCACCGTGCCGTCGAAGGCTGCGAGGCGGCGGTGCAGGCCCGCGAGTCCTCCACCGGCCCGCACGTCGGCGCCGCCCCGGCCGTCGTCCTCGACCTCGGCGACGATGCCCGTGCCGTCCCAGGCGAGGCAGACGTGCGCACGGGACGCCTGCGCATGCTTGGCCGCGTTGGTCAGCAGTTCGGCGACGCCGAAGTAGACGGCGGACTCGACGGGCGCATCCAGGCGCAGCGGGGTGTCGGCGCGGACGGCCACGTCGAGGGGGACGTCCAGGGCGAGGGCGCGGACGGCGTCGAGGAGGCCCCGCTCGTTCAACACCGGCGGGCTGATGCCCCGGATCAGCTCGCGGAGTTCGGACAGCGAGGCGGTGGCGCCGGCCCGCGCGTCCCGCATGACTGCCCTGGCCCGCTCGGGGTCGGTCTCCATCAGTTTTTCGGCGGTCGCCAGGGAGAGGCCGAGCGCCACCAGACGGGCCTGTGCGCCGTCGTGCAGATCCCGCTCGATCCGACGGATCTCGGCGGCCTGCGCGACCGTCGCGTCCGCGCGCTGCGAGGTGAGTTCGTCCACCCGGTCCAGCAGCGCCATCGTGTGTGACGGGCGCAGGAAGCGGACGGCCACCGGCTCGATGGGCCGCCAGGCGTACGGGGCTGAGGCGACGGCCACGATCAGGCCCAGCGCCCCGACGAGGCGCTCGGCCGGCCCTGGTCCTGGCCCCGGCCGACCGAGCCAGAGGACCGCCGCGGCCGCTGCGGTCGGCGGGAGGGCGGCGACCACGCCCGCGGTGAGCGGCACGATCCCCGTGAACCGCAGGTCGCGCCAGGTGGCGGGGTCGCCCCACCGGACGCGCCACTTCTGATCCAGGAGGGCGTCGCAACGGCTGCGCTCGTAGCTGAAGCCGTTCCACCAGTACCCGGTGGACATCCGCGTCACCGGCCCGGCTTGCCGGTATCCGGCGGGGATGGCGGTGGCCGTCCACCCTGCGACGAGGAAGCGGACCGTCCGGCATACCGGGCGGGACAACGCGAGCGTGCCCACGCACACCAGCACGAACGGCGCCACCCACGACCACGGGTTTCCGGCGCCCCACCAGATCCCCAGCGCCACGGCGGCGGCCCACACGGCCGGGACCAGCAGGCTGACGGCCGCCACGACGCAGGCCCGCACGAATCCCACGCCGGCGCGCGCCACCCATGAACCCAGCTGTCTCATGACTCCCCCGTTCCTCACCGTTCGTTCGGTGCTTCCACTGTGCACTGCGCGGAGCCCGCCCCTGGCCCGGTCGGCCGAAGAGTGGGGCTACCCCCACCCCCCTTGTGTGCCCAGGCCGATACCGCGTCGGCCAGGCGCTTCGTAGCGTCGGTGAGCATGGAACCCGACACGCACACCCCGACCGAAGCGGCACTCCTCAACGACCCCCGTGTGCACAGGGCCTTCGACACGGCGAAGGGCAGCGTCAAGGTCTACGGCGCGCTCAGTGCCGCCGCCCTGTTGGCGGTCGTCGTGGTGTCGAGCAGCGGTCACATGGTGAACACGTTCATGTGGGTCAGGGCCGTCCTGCTGGCTCTGGTCGCCCTGCCGGTCCACCGGGTGGCCGTCTCCGCTTCCCGGGGTTCTCGGCGGGCTTTCGAGCGGTTGAGTGCCCTCGCCGTCATCATGCCGATCGCGATCATCGGTGTGGACCTGATCCCGGGTGTCTGTCCACCCTGGTACGCCGCCATGCAGGTCGTCTGCATGCTGCCCGTCATCCGCCTCGCCTTCACCACCCGCGGCTCTGCACTCCGCGAGGCCTTCCCCAAGAGGGGCCCGTCCAGTGAGCGGCTCCCACGCTGAGAGCCATCCGCCGGCCTGAAGATCATTTCGTCGCGCGGGGTGTCGGCGTCCAGGTGCGGCAGACAGCTGCGGTCGTCGACGGGCTCGGCGACTCCCATGCCGGGCCAGACGCGGTCGGCGACCGTGGCAGCGGATTCGTGCAGGGCGACGGTCGCCGGGAAGGGCGATGCCTGCGCAGAGAGGCGGCGGGCCACGAAGGCTGCAGCGTCACCGTCGGCACGTTCGCGGGGCGTGAACCGCGGGCCCGGGCGGGGTGCGCGGGGCGAGCCGGTCGACGCGGAAGGTGCGCCAGTCGTCCCGGTCGGTGTCCCACGCGACCAGTACCAGTGGCGGTCGAAGCTGACCAGGCTGTGGGGTTCGACGAGGTCTCCGCGCGGCCCCCTGGGGCGAGGATGCCGATGACGGCCCCGGCATCAGCTCGGGCACCGGTCCTGCCCCCGACTCCGCGGGGAGCGGGAGGGCGATGGGACGGCGGCCGGCGGGCGCGGGACCGTCCCGGCCGCCGTCCTGTCTCTCCACCCGTGACGTGACCATCCGCCGCTGGGCCGAACGCGACCACGACGTCGTGCGCTGGACGGAACTCGACCACGGCTTACCTCGAACCGGAAAGGCTGCCCCTGCGGCCGGGCACATGCAGGTCGGGAGCAGGGCGCGCCCTTCCGTCGGCGCCGCGCGCGGCGGGTGGCCGTGACACGGAAGCGCCACCCGCGCGATCCGGGGCGTCAGTCGGCCGGCCGCAGCGGGGCGCTGGAGATCCCGGACGCGCGCCCGCTGAGCGCGGTGTCCAGCGTCTGCTGTGCCACGCGCATCGAATCGACGTACTTCGGTTCGGACATGCGCTGCCACGCCGTGTCCGGGTCGACGTCCTCGACGTGGCTCATCACCCACCAGATGTTTCCGAACGGGTCGCGGACCCGGCCACCGCGGTCCCCCCATGCGTTGTCGCAGACCTCGGTGATCACCTGCGCCCCGTGCGCCACGGCGGCCGCCACTGCTGCGTCCGCGTCAGGGACGTAGACGCGCAGCAGCGAGGGCATCACGGGCCAGTCGGGGCGACGGTCGAAGGCCAGGACGACCGTGTCGCCGATGCGGATCTCCGCGTGCCCGACGGTGCCGTCCTCCACGGCCACCCGGGCCAGTTCCTCACCGTCGAAGGCAGCGGCGACGAAGTCGAGCAGCGCCCCCGTGTCGTCGGTGACCACCCACGGTGCCACGGAGGTGTACCCCTGGGGCGCGGTGTGTTCCATCGGACTTCCCTTCCGTGACTCCCCGCGGCCTTCCCGCGCAGTGAGCACGACCATACGGCGCAACGAGGCCAGAACATGTCCTGGTTGGGAAGCGCACCGCCGTCGTCCTGCCGGACCGTCTGCCGCTGTCACCGCCGTGGCAGGACGAACCGGAACCTCACCGCCTCCTTCTCCGCCTTCGCGAGGTGACTTACGCGGCGGCCTCCCAGACGAATCCGTCCGGGTCGGTGAAGGTGTCGGTGGTGCTGCCGAGGGCGAGGCGGTGCGAGCCGGTGCCGTCGGCGGGGACGCCGAGGTCCTTGGCCAGGGCGCGCCGCTTGTACAGGGCGAGCTTGACGGGGCTGGAGGCGCCGGCGGCGAACTCGGTGTACTTGCCGCCGAAGCTCTTGGTCACGCTCAGGCCGCGGTCGACGTAGAACTGCCGGGTGGTCTTCACGGCCTCGACGCCG
>NZ_JBVHVT010000060.1:0-56524 GCF_055564695.1 Streptomyces sp. NPDC029014 | reverse complement strand
ACTGTCTGCCCTCCTTCTCGATGTGGCTGTGGCCCTCTTTGGTTGCTTTACTCTTGCTCCGGGGATGGGCTGGCCGCGCCCCACCGGCAAACCGGCGCCGGACGGCCCGACGGCGAACGGCCCGACAGCACCTGCCCGGACGCCCCGCCCGAGGCCGTGTTCTTCGACCGGGACGGCACCCTGATCGCCGACGTCCCCTACAACGGGGACCCGGACCTGGTCGCGCCGCTGCCGACGGCCCGCGAGGCCGTCGCCACCGTACGCGCCCTGGGCATCCCCGTCGGCGTCCTCAGCAATCAGTCCGGCGTCTCCCGCGGCCTGCTGACCCGGCGTCATGTCGAAGCGGTCCGCGCCCGTGTGGAGGACCTGCTCGGCCCCTTCGCCGTCTGGGCGATCTGCCCGCACGGTCCGGACGACGGCTGCGGCTGCCGCAAACCCGCCCCCGGACTGGTGCACGCCGCCTGCCGGCGGCTCGGCGTACGGCCCGACCGCACCGTCCTCATCGGCGACATCGCCGCCGACCTGGGAGCAGCCCGGGCCGCCGGCGCCCGCGGCATCCTCGTACCCACCCCGCAGACCCGGCCCGAGGAGACGGCCGAGGCCCGCGAAACCGCCCCCGACCTGCTGGCCGCCGTACGGCAGGCACTCTGGGCGGGCCGGACCGGGGCGGCGCCGTGAACGCCCCGCGGACCCTGGTCGTCCGCCTCGACAGCGCGGGCGACGTGCTGCTCGCCGGCCCCGCCGTCCGAGCCGTCGCGGCCGGGTCCTCCCACACGACCCTGCTCTGCGGCCCGCAGGGCGCTCCGGCGGCCGGGCTGCTGCCCGGGGTGGACGACGTCCTCCTGTACGACGCGCCCTGGGTCGGACTGGAGCCGGCCCCGGTGTCCCGAGAGGAGTGCCTGGACCTCGTCGACGCCCTTGCCCGCGGCCGCTACGACCGCGCTCTGGTCCTGGTCTCCCACCACCAGAGCCCGCTGCCCGTCGCGTTGCTCCTCAAGCTGGCCGGGATCGGCTGGACGGCGGCCGACAGCGAGGACTACCCGGGTTCCCTGCTCGACCTGCGCCACCGGCGGCGCCCCGGCCGCCACGAGGCCCAGGCCGCCCTGGACCTCGCCCGCTCCGCGGGGTTCGCCCTCCCCGACGGTGACCCCGGCACGCTCGCCGTCCGTCCGCCCCCCGACACCACCCGACTCACCGGCCCCGCCCCGTACGTGGTGCTGCATCCCGGGGCGGCGGTCCCCGCCCGGGCGTGGAGCCCCCGACGGGCCGCCCGGGCCGCCGCGGAGCTGGCCACCGCCGGCTTCCGGGTGGTGGTGACCGGGGGCCCGGCCGAGCGGAGCCTGACCGCGGAAGTCGCCGGCCGGCACGGGCTCGACCTGGGCGGCGCCACCGAGGACCTCCACCAGCTGGCCGGCGTCCTGGCCGGCGCGGACGCCGTGGTGGTCGGCAACACCGGGCCGGCGCACCTCGCCGCGGCCGTGGGCACCCCCGTCGTCTCCCTGTTCGCGCCCGTGGTGTCCGCCGAACGCTGGAGGCCCTACGGCGTCCCGCACGTCCTGCTCGGCGACGGGGGCGCACCCTGCGCCGGAAGCCGCGCCCGCCGCTGCCCGATCGCCGGCCACCCCTGCCTGGACGGCATCGGCGACGACCAGGTCGTGGCGGCGGTCCGCGCGCTCGGCGACCGTAAGGGCGCCCCGCCTGGACCCGGGGGCACGCCGCCGGTCCGGTCCCTCCCGGACGGCCCCCTCCCCGAGGACCAAGGAGCTCCGGTATGAACATCCTGCTCTGGCACGTGCACGGCTCGTGGACCACGGCCTTCGTACAGGGGCCCCACAGCTACCTCGTCCCCGTCACTCCGGGCCGCGACGCGGACGGCCTCGGCCGGGCCCGCACCTTCGACTGGCCGGCATCGGTCCGCGAGGTCACCCCGGAGGAACTCCGCGACGCCCCGGTGGACCTGGTGGTCCTCCAGCGGCCGCACGAACAGGAGCTCGCCGAACGGTGGCTCGGCGGTCGCCGCCCCGGCCGGGACCTCCCGGCCGTGTACGTGGAACACAACGCCCCGGACGGCGACGTCCCGCGCACCCGGCACCCCTGCGCCGACCGCGACGACGTCACCCTCGTCCACGTCACCCACTTCAACCGACTGTTCTGGGACAACGGCACCACCCGCACCACCGTGATCGAGCACGGCATCGTCGACCCCGGCCACCTCTACACCGGCCGGCTGCCGCACGCCGCCGTCGTCGTCAACGAACCGGTGCGCCGCGGCCGCCACACCGGCAGCGATCTGCTGCCAGCCCTGGCCGAGGCGGCACCGCTGGACGTCTTCGGCATGGCCACCGAGGGCCTCCCCGCCCATCTCGGCCTGCCGCCCGACCGCTGCCGCACGGCCGACCTCCCGCAGGCCCTCCTCCACCGGGAGATGGCACGGCGCCGCTTCTACCTGCACCCCGTGCGCTGGACCTCGCTCGGCCTGTCGCTGCTGGAGGCCATGCACCTGGGCATGCCGGTCGTGGTCCTCGCCACCACCGAATCGATCGAAGCCGTCCCAGCCGGCACCGGCACGCTGTCCACCCGCCCCGAGGTGCTCGCCGAGGCGGCCCGCCGCTACCTGGCGGATCCGCAGGCCGCCGCCGAGGACGGAGCCCGCGCCCGGAAGGCGGCCCTCGAACGGTACGGCCTCAAACGGTTCCTGACCGACTGGCAGCAGCTGATGGAAGAGGTGGTCTCATGAGTCCCCTGCGTTCCGGGGGATTTCGCGGCGCGACCGCCGAGGCGCTGTCCGTCGCCCTGGTCTCCGAGCACGCCAGCCCGCTGGCCACCCTCGGAGGGGCCGACGCCGGCGGGCAGAACGTCCACGTCGCCTCCCTCGCCTGCGCGCTCGCCGAGCGCGGCCACCGGGTCACCGTCTACACCCGCAAGGACGCCCTCGACCTGCCCGAGCGCGAGCGGCTGCGGGCGGGCGTCGAGGTGCACCACGTGCCCGCCGGCCCGCCGGCCCAGCTCTCGAAGGACGAACTGCTGCCGCACATGCCCCGGTTCGGCGCCTACCTGACCCACCTGTGGCGGGACCGGCCGCCGGACCTGATCCACTCCCACTTCTGGATGTCCGGCCTGGCTTCGTTGCAGGCCGCCCGTGAGCTGCAGCTGCCGCTGGTCCACACCTACCACGCGCTGGGCAGCGTCAAGCGCAGGCACCAGGGCCGTGCCGACACCAGCCCGCCCGTCCGGATCGGCTGCGAACGCGAACTCGGCCTGCACTGCGACCGCATCGTGGCCACCTGCCGCGACGAGGTCGCCGAACTCGCCCGCATGGGCGTTCCGGCGCACCACGTGGACGTGGTGCCCTGTGGGGTCGACCCCGACCGGTTCACGCCGGAAGGACCGGTGGCGCCACGCGGCGCCCTCCCCCACCGGCTCCTCCAGCTGGGCCGGCTGGTACCCCGCAAGGGCGCCGCCGTCTCCATCCGCGCGCTGGCCCTGCTGCCCGACGCCGAACTCCTGGTGGTCGGCGGCCCGCCCCTCGCCCGCCTCGGCTCCGACCCGGAGGTGCGCCGACTGCGCCGCATCGCGGAGGAGGCCGGGGTCGCCGACCGGGTCCGCTTCACCGGCGGGCTCTGCGGCCCCGACGTCGCGGCCGCGCTGCGCAGCGCCGACGTCGTCCTGTGCCCCGCCGACTACGAACCGTTCGGCATCGTCCCGCTGGAGGCCATGGCCTGCGGCAGGGCCGTCGTGGCCAGCGCCGTCGGCGGCCAGTTGGACACGGTGTCGGACCCGCTGACCGGTCGGCTGGTGCCGCCCGGGGATCCGGGTGCGCTCGCCACGACCGTCGCCGCCCTGCTGGCCGACCCGGCGCTGCGCGCGGCCTGCGGAGCGGCGGGACGTCGACGGGTTCTCGGCCGCTACCGCTGGGCCCATGTCGCTGCCGCCACCGAGACCGTCTACCGCTCGGTGCTCGCCGCCCGGCCGACCGCGGCCGTGGTGGTCTGACTTCCGGCACCGCCCACTCGGCCCCCACCCCCGAACCACCGAAGGAGGTCGGGCGCAACCGCACCCGTCCGGGGCGGCCGCCCGCACGGCCCATGAGCGACCCCCGCACACTCGAAGACGCACACCGGCACTGCCAGTCCCTTCAGGACGCCCTCGACGGTTTCCGCCGCACCGGACTCGACCGGCTCTCCCGGTGGGGCCGCGAGCTCGCCGCGCTCCTCCCGGCCGGCGGCCGGCTGCTGGCCGCCGGCAACGGCGGCAGCGCCGCCCAGGCCCAGCACCTGACGGCCGAACTCGTGGGCCGCTACCAGCAGGACCGGCCCGCCTACTCGGCGATCGCCCTGCACGCCGAAAGCTCCAGCGTCACCGCCATCGGCAACGACTACGGCTTCGACCACGTCTTCGCCCGCCAGGTCTCCGCGCACGGCCGTCCCGGCGACGTCCTCGTCCTGCTCTCCACGTCCGGCCGCAGCACCAACCTCATCTCGGCGGCGGTCACGGCCCGCGCGGCCGGTCTGCGCGTGTGGGCCCTCACCGGCCCCGGCCCGAACCCGCTGGCCGAGGCCGGCCACGACGCCCTGTGCATCGATGCCCCGCGGACCGCCACCGTCCAGGAAGCGCACCTCGTGGCCGTGCACCTGCTGTGCGAGAGCTTCGACGCGGCCCTCGCCCCGCACCCCGCGGCCGCCCCGCGGCCGGCGCGCGCCCCCCGCGGCCCCGCCGGTCCCCGGGCCGCCGCCGCGGCCCGCAGGAGGCCGCAATGACCGCCGCCGGGCCCCTGGTCGTGGTCGGGGACACCCTCCTCGACCAGGACATCGAAGGCGAGGCGGGCCGGCTCGCCCCCGACGCGCCCGCCCCCGTGGTCGACGTGCGCAGCGACCGCTCCCGGCCCGGCGGCGCCGGGCTCGCCGCCGCACTCGCCGCCCGCGCCGGGCGCGCCGGGCGCGAGGTGGTCCTGGTCACCGCGCTCGGCCGGGACGCGGCCGCCGACACCGTACGCGGGGCCCTGCACGGCCGGCTCACCCTGGTGGAACTCCCCCTCGACGGCACCCTCCCGGTCAAGACCCGGGTCCTGGCCGGCCGCCGCCCTCTCGTGCGCATCGACCGGGGCGGGGGCCGTCCCGGTGCCGCCGACGACGCCGTCCGCGAGGTGTTGGCCGCCGCCGGCACCGTCCTCGTCGCCGACTACGGCCGGCACACCGCCCGCGCCGTACGCGCCGAGCTCGCGGCGGCGGCCCGGCGCGTCCCCGTGGTGTGGGACCCGCATCCCCAAGGGGACGCGCCGGTCGCCGCCGCACGTCTGGTGACCCCGAACGCGGCGGAGGCCCGCGCCCTGCTGCCCGGCTCCGGCACAGCCCTCGCCGACGACGCCCGGCGCGGCCGCGCCCTGGCCGAACGCTGGCGGGCCGCCGCCGTCGCCGTCACCCTGGGGGCCCGGGGCGCCCTTCTGACCCGACCGGCCACGGACACGCCCATGCTGCTTCCCGCCCCCTACCAGGCCGACGGCGACCCCTGCGGGGCCGGCGACTGCTTCGCTGCGGTCTGTGCCGCGGCCCTCGCGGACGGGGCACTGCCCGAGGAAGCGGTGGAACGCGCGGTCGCCGAAGCGGCCGCTTTCGTCAGCGCCGGCGGCGCCGGCAACGCCGCGCTGTGGGACCCGGCCCGCGAACCGTCCCCCGCTGCACGCCCGCCGTCCGACGCCTACGCCCTGGCCCGGGACGTACGGGCCCGGGGCGGCACGGTCGTCGCCACGGGCGGCTGCTTCGACCTGCTGCACGCCGGCCACGTCGGCCTGCTGGAGAGTGCCCGCCGGATCGGTGACTGCCTCATCGTGTGCGTCAACTCCGACGCCTCCCTCGCCCGGCTCAAGGGCCCCGGGCGGCCGCTCAACCCGCTCCCCGACCGGATCCGGGTGCTCAGTGCGCTGGGCAGCGTGGACGCGGTGGTGTCCTTCGACGAGGACAGCCCCGAGACGCTGCTCGGAAGGCTGCGGCCGGACATCTGGGTCAAGGGCGGCGACTACTGCGTCGAGGACCTGCCCGAGGCCGAGACCCTGCGCGGGTGGGGCGGGCAGGCCCTCGTGCTGCCCTACCTCCAGGGACGCTCCACCACCGGCCTGGCCCGCCGGGCAGCACGCTCCGCCACGCCGTGATTGCCACCCCGGGAGCTGCCGCCCCCGGAGCCGCCGCCCCGGAAGCGGGCGCAGCTGCGGCAGCCGGCCCGGCCTCGGAACACGCTCGGCCGCGCACGCTGGTGCTGCGCGCGCTCGGGCTGGGCGACCTGCTGACCGCCGTGCCCGCGCTGCGCGCCCTCCGCCGGGCACTGCCCGGCCACGAGATCCTGCTGGCCGCCCCGGAGCGGCTGGCCGACGCGACGGCCGCCACCGGCCTGGTCGACCGGCTGCTGCCGACCACCGCCCCCGGGCGCGCCGTGCCGACGCGGCTGCCCTGGACCGGCCCGCCGCCCGACCTGGCCGTCGACCTCCACGGCAACGGCCCGTCCAGTCACCTGCTGCTCCAGCGGCTCCGCCCCCGCCGCCTGTACGCCTTCCGCCACCCCGGCACCCCGGAGATCACCGGCCCGCGCTGGCACTCCGCGGAGCACGAACGGGACCGGTGGTGCAGACTGCTGGGCTGGTACGGCCTCCCCGCCCACCCCGCCGACCTGCGCATCCCGGCACCGCCCTGCCCGTCTCCGGCACCCGGCGCGACCGTGGTCCACCCGGGAGCCGACGCGGGCGCCCGCCGCTGGCCGGCCGACCGGTTCGCCGCCGTGGCCCGCGCGGTCCACCGTGCCGGGCACCCCGTGGTGGTGACGGGCGGCGCGGGCGAGGCCGGGCTGGCCCGGCGGGTCGCCGGGCTGGCGGGCCTGCCGCCCGGATCGGTGCTCGGCGGCGAGCAGGACGTACCGTTCCCCCAGCTGTGCGCGATCGTCGCGGCGGCCCGCTGCGTGATCGTGGGCGACACCGGCCTCGCCCACCTCGCCACGGCCCTCGGCACGCCGTCCGTCGTCCTGTTCGGCCCGGTCGCCCCTCAGCTGTGGGGGCCGCCGCCCGGCGGTCGGCACACCGCCCTCTGGCACTGCGGCCCCGGCGACGACCCGCTGCGTCCCGGGGACGCACACGCCACGACCCCCGACCCGCGGCTGCTGCGCATCACCGTGCCCGAGGTCCTCGACGCAGTGGACGCCCTGTGCGGGAAGGGCCGCGGTCCGTCGCCGAAGTGACCGTGGTCCGTGGATCACGGACACGGGACGCGCCGCCACGAACCGTCCGGTGCCGCACGGGGACCGGCTGTCCGGGCGGGCGCGGACGACCGCCCGCTCGTCAGGCGGCCGTGCCCAGTCCCGGCCGGACCGCGGCGGCAGCCCTGTCCTCCGGCAGCAGGACCACCGGTTCCGGCGCCCGGCGGCGGCCCCGCAACAGGCAGCCGGAGCCGAGGACGGCGGCGACGACGAGGCCGCCGAAGACGAGTGCGCCCCGGGCTCCGGCCAGCTCCATGAGCAGGCCCAGCGTGGCCGGCGCCGCGAGGCCCCACACCGTGCGCACGGTTCCCCAGATCCCGAGCACCCGGCCCCGCATGGGGGCGGGCGGATCGGTCTGCACGAGGGTGGTGGTGGCGGTCTCCGACACCGACTCCGCAACCGCCATCGGCAGCACGAGCACGAGCAGCACCGCGAGGGAGGGCGACAGCCCGGCCAGTACCTGGAGCAGCGCCCCGCCGGCCGCGAGCATCCCGACCAGCCGGACCGTGGGGCGGCGCAGCCGGGCGCCGAGCACGGCGCCGACGATGCCGCCGGCCGCCAGCACGGTGGAAACCACGCCGAAGGCGGCGGCGTCGCCCGCGAGCGGGCCGGTCACCAACACCACGAGGGTCAGCCCGTAGTTCCGGCCGAACAGCGCGCTGAGGCCTCCGATCCCGGCGAGGGCGACCAGCCGACGGCGGCCCAGGAAGAACTGCAGGCCCTGTCGCACGCCCTGCGGCTGCGCCGGTGCCGCGGCAGGGCCTGCGCCGGCCTCCTGCGGGTCCCGTGCGGTCGGTGCCCCGGGACGCGCCGGCACGGCCGCGGCCGGACGGAGGAACGGGATCACGGCGGCGACGAACAGGAACGACAGCCCGTTGGCGGTGTACGCAGCCGCCGCGCCGAGGAACCCGACGGTCACCCCACCGAGCGCCGCACCCGCCAGACGGCCCGCGTTGTGCACCAGGGAGCCCACGCCGATCGCGGACGGAACGTCTTCCGGTGGGACCAGGTCGTTGCCGAGCAGCGCGCACGCGGGACCGTCGACGGTGGCGATCAGGCCCGTGACTGCCGCCAGCCCCAACAGCACACCGAGGTTCAACTGGTCCAGGGCCACGAGCACGGCCATGGTGAAGGCGACCGCCCCCAGGAGCGCCTGGCTCACCGCGGCGGTCAGCTTCCGCGGCCACCGGTCGACGGCGGCACCACCGGCCAGGCCCATGAGCAGGCCGGGCGCCGCCTGCACGGAGATGGACAGCCCGGTCGCGGCGGCCGACCCGGTGAGCTGCAGCACCAGCAGGTTCTGGACGGTCAGCTGCATCCAGGTGCCGACGTTCGACACCAGGTTGGCCGCCGACCACCACCGCATGCTGCGGTAGCGCAGGGAGCGCCAGGGAGAGCGATCGGTGGTGGAGGGCGCGGAGGAGGGGGAGGGGGAGGAAGTCACAGTGAGGTACCCGGACGAGCGCACGGCGAAGGCGGCGGTTGGCTGTGGAGCGGGCCGCTTCGGCCGGTCGGGCGCACCGGATCGGTGCGCGGCGCGGTGGGCGTCCCGGCGCAACATCGTGGCAGAAGAGCCGCCCCCCACGGGCGGACCACGGTCCGCCGGACGCCGCCCCGGAACGCCGACCGCACCACCACCAGGCATGATGCGGCTCCCGTGGGTTTGCTCACAAGAACCGCCGGCAGCGGCCGCCGGCCGGTCGCCGTCATGCAGACCAGGCGGGTCAGGCAACCGCCCGGTCTGGTCCGCACCCCCTGGGCCGGGCTCTACCGGGCCGGGCCGACGCACGGACCGAGCGCGACCCCGTCAGGCGGCGCCCGTGAGCGCCGCTGTCGCGGTTCGCGGGCCCGGCGCACACGCCGCCAGCGTCTCGGCGTGCCGTCGCAGGCTCACGCGCCCCCTCCGCCCTGCCCCTCCCCCTGCCGCCCCATCGGACGTGACCCGGTGCACCCGTGCCCGTACGCCGCCCGGGGCCGACCGGCGGACGGGCACGGCCGCATGCGCCGCCGGCGGGGCCCTCGGGGCGTGCGGTCAGACCTGACCGCGCCATTCGCCGGTGGCGGTACCGCGCTCTTCGATGAAGTGCTTGAACCGCTTCAGATCGCCCTTCACCTGCCGGTCGACGAAGCCGAGCTTGTCGCCGATGTTCTCCGCCATCCCCTCCGGGTCGAAGTCCATCATCAGCGTGACGTGCGTATGGGAGGGGTCGATCGGCTCGAAGGTGACCACGCCCGACTGCTCGGCCCCCTCACTGATGGTCACCCAGGCGACCTTGCGGTCGGGTACCTGTTCGGTGATCTCGGCATCGAACTCCCGCTCCACACCGGCGACCTTCGTCACCCAGTGCGTGAGCGTGTCGGTGCGCTGCTCGATCCGCTCGACGCCGGACATGAACTCCGGGAACGACTCGAACTGCGTCCACTGGTCGTAGGCGGTGCGGACGGGGACGTTGACGTCGATCGATTCCTTGACGTGCGACACGAGAGTCTCCCTCGTCGAAAAGGCGTAGGCGCGTCATGGCCGGCGCCACGCTCAGGGCCCGATCGGTGACGCGCAGGGCACCACACCGATGCCCTCATTCCGCGCGTCTGCCCCCGCAGCGCCACGTAGATTCCCCCGAACGAGACGCACCCCGGCCCGCCGGACGGACGAACCACCGTGACACCCCGGCGGTCACAGCCGGTCCAGGGGCCCCACCAGCCCGGCTGGTGTTCGATCTCCGTCTCTGCCTCCGCCAGGCAGGCGGGATCGATCCGGCCCAGTGGTTCCACGTCCCGGACGAGCGGCTCGTTGTCCGGGCCGCGCCCGGCTTCCGTGCCGGCGAGCAGCCAGGGCTGGGCCGTGCGGTCCGCGGCGCGGGCGAGGTGGGAGTAGTCGTAGAGGCGCCGCGCGGCCCAGGTCCGCAGCGAGCGACCCTTCCACCCGTCCTCGACGTCCAGCGGGTTCGCGGACAGACCCGGCAGTTCCGCCCCCGTCAGGGCGTCGCGGCTGGACGGCTCGGGCAGGTCGCGATCCGGGCCTCTCGACCAGCGGACATGGAGCCCGTTGCGGCTGGCGAGCAGGCCCGTCAGCTGGTCCAGCGAGCCGACGACCGCCATCGGCCTGCAGCCCTTTGCCTCGTTCATGCTCGACGGCTACCCGCGGCTGACGTCGCCGTTCCCGGCCCCGGCGGCCGACCGGCACCTCGGAGGGACCCCGTCCGGCGGTACGCCGCGGCGGATGGCGTCGGCTCCCCGCGGCGCTGTGGTCCGCGCTCCTGCCGGAGCCGCCTCGCCGGGCGGCGCCGACCGGCCGCCGCGGGACCAGGCGCGTCGGCCGCCCGGTGCACGCCCGGCGGGCGGGCCACGCGGTGCCGAAGCCGAACACCCTGTCGCGCCAACCCGTTTCGGGTGTTCCGTCGTCGAGCGCCTCACTGATCGTCCGCTCTTCGTAGCTGAAGTGGGACTCCATGACGGCTGCCAAGCCGTCGAGCTCCCGCCCGATCGCTTCCAGGGCCGGGCCGCGGGATTCGGCCGCCCTGTTCGCGAGTTCACCCACCCTGGAAAGGATCGAGGTGATCAGGCCGTGGTCCTCGACGAGGTTCACGACCGTGTCGGCAAGGTCCGGGCGGGCCCGTAGCAATGCGGAGAACATCCCTTCCTCCTCGCCCTGGTGGTGCTCGGTCAACGCGGCGCAGAAGGCCAGGCAATGGGTGAGGAGTACGTCGTCGCTCAACCGGTGGTGGCCGAGGCTCTTCCTGATCTCGCCGATCCGGCGGCGAAGTGCTCGGTGTGCTTGCGCGAGTTGATGGCTCAAGGCGACTACGCGGTCGCCGTCACGGGAAGCCATGGACGGCAGCCCTTCGGTTCCGCACCTCCATGCCTGGCGCAGTCCGTCATCGACACGCGATGCTGCCGCCTCCCCTAGGACACGGCCCGGGCGCGCGAACGGCGGCCGTCCCGGGCATTGAGGAGTCCGCTCAAATGGGTTGTCCCGCAGTCCTCCTGAGGCAGGTTCAGGAAATTCGTCGGAACAGCGTTTGCGGGTCCGAAGGCGGGTCATACGCGTGGACAGCGGAGCCTTGCGACCGAACCCTGCAGGACTCCGCCGGGCTTGAGCCACGCCAGGCGTGCTCACGGGCACGGCTCCGGCCCGGGCCGCAAGCGGCACCACCGGACTGCCGAACGGGACCCGCACGGCACCCAGGGCCATCTGGGCCCTGCTCCCAGATCCCGGCAAGCCCCCGGCCACGGCGCTCGGACCGCCGTCCCCGGGCCCGCGGGCTCCCGGCGGCAGCCGTCCGGCTCCTCCCCGCCCTCGGGCGAGCGGCCTTGCCGAGCGGAGCTCCGGTGGGCGGCGGGGCAGCCGCGAAGGGATCCACTGCACTACGCTCGCTCCCATGTCGGACGCCACCGCCGGGAAAGCGAGCGGTCTGGCCGTCACGGTCCTCCGCGCGTGCTCGCGCGGCGGCCGCGGTGGCAGCCCGACCGCTGTCGTGGACGAGACGGCCCTGAGCGGTGCCGAGCGACGCCGAGTGCCCGTTCTCGCCGGGACGTCGCACGCGGTCTTCGTCCGCACGAACGACAGCGCGCCCGGCCGTACCGACGTGTCGTTGCGCTTCTTCACCCCCACGGGGGAACTGCCCGCATGCGGGCACGGCACCGTCGCTGCTCTGGCTTTCCTGGCCGCACGGGGCGGGCACGCGGAGCTCCGGGCCACCGTCAGGACGTCGGGTCGCGTCTTCCGTGGCCACGTCACACGGGAGGGCGGGAAGCTCAGGGCCCTGTTCGAGCCCGGAGCCATCGACCTGCGCCAGCCGTCGCCGGAAGAGCGCGACTCCGTCCTGCGCGCGCTGGGGTCCGGTCCCGGAACGCCGACGGGCGACATCTGCGTGGCCACGCTCGGGCGGCCGCGGATGCTCGTCCCCGTTTCCACGCGCGCCGCTGTGGCCGCCCTGGCCCCGGACCTCGACGCACTCCGTGACGTCTGTGACCGCCTCGGACTGCTGGGCTGCTACGCGTACGGCCCACCGGGCTCCGACGGGCACCTGGCGGCCCGTATGTTCGCCCCGTCGATCGGCGTCCCCGAGGACATCGCCAACGCCAACAGCACGGCCTGTCTCGCTGCCCATCTCGCACGTGAGGGATCGACGGGCATCACGGTCGACATGGGCGATTCCCTCGGTTCACCCTCCACCGTCACCGCTACGGCGCGGCAGGGGCCCGACGGCCCGCTCGTCCACGTCGGCGGCACCGTGACGGCACGCCGGGAAGTCCTGCCGCCCGTGCACGCGCACCGCCGCACCCCGTGACCCACGGCTGCCCTGCGCGCCGTCGGGTCGCAGTACGCGCCTGGTCTTGCGCGCGCAGGGGTGCGAGTCTTGAAGCGGCGAGAACCACCGCCTATCCGATGCGCAGACCGGGCGGCCGGGGACAGTCACCTGGCCGACCGGCCCCGGCACCCCGGGATGATCGGGATCCCCATGTACTTCCACCGACTCACCGTGGCCTGCACCACGCTCACCGCACTCGCCCTGTCCGTGGTGCCCGCCGCCCCGGCACACGGGGCCGTCGCCACCGACATCTCCCGCACCAGCCCCTACGGCCGCCTCAGCGCGACGGCGTACTGGCAGTCACGCGGCTCCCTGACCATCCCCATGTCGTCGCTGAGCGACACCTGCGGAGACGGCGAGCGCTCGTACTGGCAGATCGAGTGGAACCCCGGTACCAGCAGCCGGGGCACGAGCGCGAAACGCTACGCGGACGAGTGCGACACCACCACCTGGACGGACCCCACCCACGTGTCCGCCACCTCCATCCGGTCGATCGACGTACGGGTGTGCCAATACCGGTGGTGGCACCTCGACGAATGCGACCGGGTGACGTACCGCAACCCGTACCGCGCCCACTGAAACCCCGGCTTCGGCAGCGAGCCGACGGCCCGGCCCGGCCGACGCCGTCCGCGCCGCCATCAGCCTGAAGGAACGTCCTCGAAACTGATCTCGCCGCTCGGGCGGAGCTCGGCCGACATGTTGCGTTCCATCATGCACAGGGCCGCCTCGGCGAGACCGGCATCGATGTGGGCGACCGCGTCGAGGGCGACGACGACGTCGAGGTGCCGAATGTGGGCGTCCAGGGCCGAGTACAGCACGCACTGCTCGGTCACCTGCCCGCACAGCACCACCCGCTGCACACCGAGCTGACCCAGCAGGTAGGCCAGCGGCGTTTCGAAGAAGATCGAGTGGCGTGCCTTGACGACGAACAGGGACTCCTCGTCCGGAGCGATCGGCTCCACCAGATCGGAGTACCGACCGCCCAACGCGGCTTCGAGGATCTCGCCGTGGTGGGAGCGCCAGCGGCCGAAGTTGTCGTTCACGTAGACGACCGGCGCCTTGGCGTCCCGCGCCCGCTCCAGCAGCGCCCCGACGCCCGGAAGGGTCGCCCGGACCGACCGCACCAGCACCTCGGCGTCCTCGTGCTCGTAGGTGTTGAGCATGTCGATCACGATGAGTGCCGTACAACCCATACCGCCGCCTTCCACCACACCGGCCCCTGCCCGTACCGGCAGGGGTCAACCGCGTACGTTCTGGAATGATCTGCCCGTCTTGGGTAGGTGCCGAGCATGAACGAGAACCGAGAACGTGCCGTAGTCACCGGTGCCTCCAGCGGCATCGGGTTCGAGCTCGCCCGACAGCTCGCCGAGCGGGGCTTCGACCTGATCGTGAACTCCGCCGACGAGGAACGGCTCCGTCACGCGGCAGAGGAGATCAGGCGGCGGACCGGAGCGAGCGTGCAGCCCGTCCGGGCGGACCTGCGCAGCTACGCGGAGGCGGAGCGCTTCGTCGAGGCGGTGACCGCCACCGGCCCGGTGGCCGTGGCCGCGCTGAACGCCGGCGTGGGCGAAGGCGGAGCCTTCCTCGACACGGACCTGGAGGACGAGTTCGAGATCATCGACCTGAACGTACGCTCCACGGTGCACCTCGCCAAGCGGCTGCTGCGGTCGATGGCCGCGGCGGGCGAGGGACGGCTGCTGATCACCTCCTCCATCGCCTCCACCATGCCCGGCTCGTTCCAGGCCGTGTACAACGCCTCGAAGTCGTTCCTGCAGTCCTTCTCCCAAGCCCTGCAGAACGAGCTGAAGGACACCCCCCTGACCGTGACCGCCCTGATGCCCGGCCCCACCGACACGGACTTCTTCCGCCGCGCCGACATGGGCGACACCCAGGTCGGGCAGAGCGCGAAGGACGATCCCGCCCAGGTGGCCGAGCAGGGACTCGATGCTCTCTTCGCCGGCAAGGACAAGGTCGTCGCCGGATCGCTGAAGACCCGGGCGCAGGGCCTGGTCAACAAGGTCCTGCCCGACGGCCTCAAAGCGGAAGGCCACCGCCGGATGGCGGAGCCCGGATCCGCCGACCAGTAGCCGCCCCCGGGGTGGACAGCCCGGGATCGCGCATCTCGTGCGCTGCCTCGAGGCCGCCGCTTCCCTGCCCGCTACCTGACACCCCGCCCCTGACCGACCGTGCCGGAAGGAGACAGCGATGCCCTCCCATGACCAGCCCCGCCTCACCGATCCGGTGGCACGCCACGCCCGCCCCCCGTTCCCCGAGCAGGACCAGGACCCTCCCGGCGCGACGGAGGCGATGGATCCGCGCCCCGACCACGGTGAGGACACCTACCGGGGACACGGCCTGCTGCACGGCCGCAAGGCGCTGGTCACCGGTGGGGACTCCGGGATCGGCCGGGCCGTCTGCCTGGCCTTCGCCCGGGAAGGAGCCGACGTCGCCTTCACCCACCTGCCCGAGGAAGCCGGCGACGCCGAAGAGACCGCCCGCCTGATCCGTCAGGCCGGCCGCACCGCAATCGCCGTCGCCTGCGACATCCGGCACGAAGGCGAGTGCACCGGCCTCGTCGACAGGACAGTGGGCGAGCTCGGCGGCATCGACCTGCTCGTCAACAACGCCGCCCACCAGATGGCCCAGCCGGACGGGATCGAGGCGATCACCACCGAGCAGTTCGACCGGGTGATGAAGACCAACCTGTACGGGATGTTCTGGCTCACCAAGGCCGCGCTGGCCCACATGCCGCGCGGCGCCTCGGTGATCAACACCGCCTCGGTGCAGGGCTACCAGCCCAGCCCGCACCTCCTCGACTACGCCATGACCAAGTCCGCGATCATCTCCTTCACGCACAGCCTGGCCCAGATGCTGGCCGAGCGGGGTATCCGGGCCAACGCCGTGGCGCCCGGACCCGTCTGGACCCCCCTGATCCCGGCGACGATGCCCGACCCGACGAAGTTCGGCGAGCAGTCACCGCTCGGCCGGCCCGCGCAACCGGCGGAAATGGCACCTGCGTACGTCTTCCTCGCCTCCGACCAGGCCTCCTACATCACCGGCGAGATCGTCAACGCCACCGGCGGAACCCCCCTGCCGTGACCCCGGACGAAGCTCTGCGTCGGATCGCCTTCCTCCTCGAATGGCGTGGGGCGTCCCCGTACCGGGTGCGGGCCTTCCACACGGCAGCCGACGCCGTCCGCGACCTGCCACCGGGCCCGGTGGGCGCCGCGCAGGCCGGACGCCTGCGCGGGGTGGGCCCGGTCACCGCCGAAGTGATCTCCCAGGCGTCGACGGGGTCGGTACCGCGCTACCTCGCCCGCCTGCAGGCCGAAGCCGACCCGGCCGCCCGGGCCGGCTGGGCGCTCGCGGCTGCGAGCACCGGGGACTGCCACCTGCATTCCGACTGGTCGGACGGCGGTAGCCCGATCGAGGACATGGCCGACGCGGCCCGCGCCCTCGGCCACCAGTGGGCCGTTCTGACCGATCACTCACCGCGGCTGACGATCGCCCACGGCCTGAGCCCCGAGCGCCTCGAAAGCCAGCTGGAGGCCGTGGCGGCCGTGAACTCCCGGATGGGCCCGGATTTTCGTCTGCTGACCGGCATCGAGTGCGACATCCTGGAGGACGGCTCGCTCGACCAGGACGAAGACCTGCTCGGCCGTCTCGACATCGTCGTGGCGTCCGTGCACTCCAAGCTCCGCTCGGAACCGGAACCGATGACCGCCCGCCTGCTCACTGCCGTGCGCAACCCGCGGGTCGACGTCCTGGGGCACTGCACGGGACGGATCATCACCGGCCGGGGCCGCCCGCAGTCCCGCTTCGACGCCGGTGCCGTCTTCGCCGCGTGTGCGGAGGCCGGTACTGCGGTGGAGATCAACTGCCGGCCCGAACGGCGCGACCCGCCGGACGACCTGCTGCTGCAGGCCGCCGCCGCGGGCTGCCGCTTCGCCGTCGACACCGACGCCCACGCCCCCGAACAGCTCCACTGGCAGAGCACGGGCTACGCCCGCGCGGCGCGGATCGGCCTGGGAGCGGACCGGCTGATCACGACCTGGCCGCTCGGGCGGCTGCTGACCAGCAGAAACAGCCGAATGTGAACCATCCGCCCTCCGTCCTGCCCGGCGCCGGGCCCGAGGGGCTGCATCCTCCGAGCGGGTGAGACGGCCCGTGCGGCCGGGCGCCTCCGGGTCCGGCGGGGAACCGATCGGATCGGGCCGGAGCGGCCCGACCCCGAGCACACGTGGAGGCGATATGGGACACGGCGGAAACGTGATCGACGAGCTGATGGCCGACCACCGGGAGGTGGAGGAGATGTTCGGCCGTCTCCAGGCCATGACGGGCACCGGGCAGGAGCTCCGTGATCTCATCGACGAGATCACCATCGAGCTGGTGCGGCACTCGGTCGCCGAGGAGCAGTACCTCTACCCGGCGGTCCGCGAGCACGTCGAGGGTGGCGGGCCCATGGCGGACAAGGAGATCGAGGACCACAGCCGTGTCGAGAAGATGCTCAAGCAGCTGGAGAAGATGAGTACCGACGACGCGCAGCTCAGCCCGCTCCTGCGGCAGCTCCGGGACGAGGTCTCCGCCCATGTCCAGGACGAGGAGAGCAACCTCTTCCCGATGCTGAAGAGGGCCTGCACGCCTCAGCAGCTGGACGATCTCGGTGACAAGATCCGCCGCGCCAAGGCGATGGCGCCCACCCGCCCGCATCCTGCCGCACCGAGCAGCCCCGCGGCCAGCAAACTTTTCGCGCCGGGCGCCGGCCTGGTGGACCGGGCGCGCGACTTCGTGACCGGCCGCGGCAAGTCCTGATCCCCGGTCCAGGGCGGCGGGCCGCAGGTATTCGTCCGGGACCGCCGCCCTGAACGGACGGTGACGTGCGTCACACCGCATGCCCGTCGCTTGCGGCTACGCTGGTCGGCCACGAGCGGAGCGGCGCAGCTTCGCGCCGCAGCTCGCGGACCCGGCACGGGCCAGGGCGAGCACGCCCCCCGAGGAATCAGCCGTGTCCACCGAACTCGCACCCGTCATAGCCGCCGGCACCCGCTGGCTGCTGACCGCCTTCCCGCCCGCCCCGGGCGCGTTCAGTCACGCGCTTGCCGAGGCCCAAGCCCGGCAGGCCGTCACCCTCGCCGCCGCCCTGCGCTACCCGACCCCGCTCGACGCACAGCTCCTGCTTCTCCTCGGCCCGGGCGGAAGCGCCCGGCTCGACTGGCTGACCGGCGCCGACCACGGGGACGCCGCCGACGCCGACTGGCGGACCTGGGTCGACGAGACCGTCGTCAGCTGGGCCGCCTGCCTCCTCGCCGCCCCCGCCCTCGCCGCCGACGCCCACCACCTCGTCGACCGCGGCCAGACCGGCGAGGTCACCCGTCTCACCGACCCCGGCGACCGCGAACACGACGCCGCGCCCCTGCTGCGCCACCCCGACCTGCTCGAGCCGATCGCCGCCCTGCACCGGGAACTGCTGCTGGACCTGCTGGACAACGAGAACGCCGTTCTGGGATAGGTGCGGGTGCGGCACCCTCGCGGCCGGCGTCCTCACCGACGCCTTCGGGCCGAGCACCATCGGCATCCCCACGGCCCTGCCTACTCTGGTCGGCGACCTTGCCGGAGGTGCCCTGTGGTGCGGGTGTCGACGGTTGCTCCGCGGCTGGGCCACGCAAGGTCGTCGACGACGAGGAACGGCTCGCCGGCCACGGTCGCAGGGGTTGCCCCGGTGAACGCCACGACGTCTCGATGCAGGTGGGACTGGTCGGCGTAGCCGGTGTCGGCAGCGACATGAGCCGCACCTTCACCCGCGACCAGGCGGTGGGCGGCATGGTCGAAGCGGACCAGCTTCACGGCGCGCTTGGGCGGCAGGCCGAGCTGCGACCGGAACCGGGACCACAGGCGCTTGCGGCTCCATCCGACCTCGGTGGCAAGTCCGTCGACCCGGATCAGACCACGGCTGACGACCATCCGGTGCCAGGCCCAGGCCACCTCGGGATCCACCGGCGTCCCCGCCTCCTGCCGGCGGGCGAGCAGCGCGTCCACCAAGGCGAAGCGATCCTGCCACGACGGGGCGTCGGCGAGTTGCTCGCGGATCCGTGCCACCCCTGCACCCCACATGTCGCCCAGCGGTACGACGGCGCCGTCGAGGTCGGCGGGGGAAGCGCCCAGGAGCTCGCGTGCGATCACCGGGGACAGGCGCACCTGTACGCACTGGAGGTTCTCCCCGCGCGCGCGGACCGCGCCGCCGGCCCCGAGCCCGGGCCCTGCCACGACGCTTCCCCGCTGCTGCCCGGGGGCGCAGTCGACGACGGGTGGACTCGCGCCGAACTCCAGGAGCAACGTCACGGCGGGGTGCGGGACGATCCGGAGCGCGTCCAGGGTCTGGGCGGAGAACCCGGCCATGGTCACACCCGTCACCCGGCTGGGCTTTCGCGGGCACTCGACATCCCACGTGGTCGCACCGTGCGCGAACGTCTGCATCGCCCCATGCTACGGCGGGCCGACCGAGGGGAACATTCGTCCAATCCACCGACGGATACGGCGGCGACAGTGGGGTCATGACTGCTTCTGACAGCGATCCGTACCTGCGCAAAGGCGCTGGAGACACCGAGAGTTCGATGCTGCCGCTGGACGGCGGCGACATCCACGTGTGCCAGGACGGCCCCCGCCACGCTCCCGCGCTCCTCCTCATCCACGGAACCGCTTCCTCGACCCGTTCGTGGGATCCGATGGTTCCGCTGCTGACCGGAACCCACCGCGTCATCCGGATCGACCTGCTGGGGCACGGCCGCTCGGCCAAGCCGGTCAATGGCAGCTACGAGCTCCCGGACCAGGCGCGCCGGGCCGGCACGGCACTGGACCGGCTCGGCGTGGAACAGGCCGTGGTCGTCGGCCACTCCAGCGGCGGCGCCGTCGCCACCGCCCTCGCCGAACAGCGACCGGAGTCGGTCACCGCGCTCGCGCTCATCAACACCGGCCCCGGGCTGGGCGCCTTCGTCGCCCCGGAGACCTCCGCGATGGACCCCTCCCAGTGGCCGCCGACCGACCGACAGCTCCGCCGGTTCGCGAGCACCGCTTTCAGCCGTGCGGACTATCAGATCCCGGAGGAGATCCTGGACGACGTGCGCGGCATGACCCTCCACACGCTCGCCACGACGATGCAGGCCACTCGCTCCTACCTGGAGCAGCGGGCGCTGCCGGATCGGCTGGAGGCCCTGGGCAAACCGCTCCTGGTCCTCTTCGGCGAGGACGACCGGCGATGGCGGTCCTCGTCCGCCGCCGACTACCGCACCGTTCCGGGCGCGCAGGTCGAGCTGCTGCCGGGCCTCGGCCACTCCCCCCTTCTCGAGGACCCGCCGCGGACGGCAGCCCTCCTTCTGGCCTTCACCGCGACGCACGCCGGCGTACGGGCGGACTGAATGAAGAGGAGGAACGCCATGCGGATTCTCGTCTCCGGCGCCAGCATCGCCGGACCGGTCCTGGCCTACTGGCTCACCCGGCACGGCTTTTCCGTCACGGTCGTCGAACGGGCGCCCGCGCTGCGCAAGACCGGCGGTCACGCCGTCGACCTGTTCCGGCCTGCGATGAGCATCTCGGAGAAGATGGGCGTACTGCCGCGCATAGAGGAGCGGGCCACCGGCACCAGGCGGCTGACCATCTGCCGGGAAGGCTCACGGCGTCCCGTCCGGGTGGACCTCTCCAAGATCTTCAACGCCACCTCCGACCAGCACGTCGAGATCCTGCGCGACGACCTGAGCGAGATCTACTACGACGCCGCCCGCGGCGACGTCGAGTACGTCTTCGGCGACTCGATCACCGCCATCTCCCCCGACGGCGAGGTGCGGTTCGAGGAGGGCGGGCCGCGCACCTTCGACCTCGTCGTCGGCGCGGACGGGCTCCACTCCAACGTCCGGCGGCTCGTCCACGGCGAGGAGTCCCGCTTCAGTGCCCACATCGGGGTCTGCTTCGGAGTGCTGACCCTGCCGAACGCCGCGGGCCTCGACGGCGAGCTCCGCATGCACGTCGGGGTCGGCCGCACCGCCGGCATGTACGGCGCGCGGCACCTCGGCGACGCGCGGGCGCTGTTCCTCTTTCGCAGCGAGCGCGACCACGGCCACGGCCACGGCCACGGCCACGGCCACGGCCACCAGGACGTACCCCGGCAGAAGGAACTGCTGCGCGGTGCGTTCACCGGCATGCACCCCGACGTCGACCGCTGGCTGGACGAGCTCGACCGCACCCCGGCGTTCTACTTCGACTCGATCGCCCGCCGTACTCGGCGACGGTGCACAGCAGTCGGCCCGAGGGCGTGACGCTGATGGAGTCGGCGAAGGGGTCGCCTTCACCCGGCGTGAACTCCGTGTAGGGGCGCCCGTCCTTCGAGTCGTAGACGGCCAGGACCCGGCTCAGATCGGGTGCGACGAGGGTGGTCCTGCCCGGTGTCGCGGTGATGGCCAGGACCCCGTCGGGCAGGACGCACAGGCCGATGTCTCCTCCGTCGGCCACGGTCGAGTCGCCCTGCTTCGCGCCGCCGGTGCGGAACACGGCGCTGGCCAGGACCTCGCCTTCCACGGAGTACCGCGTGATGATCCGGTACCCGAAGTTCGCCTTCTGCGGGTCCGGCTCGTCATCGGCGACGCCGTAGGTGTGGCGGTACACCCCGTACAGCGCGTAGAACTCGCCGCTCGGCGAGCCGGCAACATCGAAGAGGTGCAGGCCCCATCCCGTGGAGTAGAGCGCGGTCAGGTCGATGTGGTGGCGGTCCACCAGCGTGCCCGGCAGGGCCAGCGGAATCGTCTGGATCATGCCCTTCATCCTGGGGCACGGCTCTGACACCCGGCACGACGGGTCGGCGGGGCCTTGAAGGCGTGGACGCGCCGCAACGGGTCGGAGCGTATTTCTACTCCAGCAGCTTTTCCCAGGTGCAGTAGCTTGCCAACACCCCCTGACCGACCAGTTGACGCCCAGCAGGACAACCGGAGGATCATCCATGCCCCGAGATGCGCCGTACCTCGCAGTGGCCGACGTGCTGCGCGCACGGGTTCTCGCGGGAGAGTGGGCGATCGGGGCGCGCCTGCCGTCCAGGGCACGGCTCGCCGTGGAGTACGGGGTCGGACGCAACGTCATGCAGCGGGCCATGGACCGTTTGATCATCGACGGTCTCCTCGAAGGACGCACCGGCTCGGGCACGTACGTCCGCACGCCCCGAGAGCGCCTGCCCCTGGTCCGCTCGCGGCACCGCGAACGCCGGGAGGGCGCTCAGCCGTGGCCCGGCAGGAGGGAGCGGGGCAGGGCCGACGCTTGGGATTCTCACAGTCAGGTGCGCGTTCCCGCCCCCGAGTCGATCGCCGAGCGGCTCTCCATCAACTCCGGGGACCTCTGCGTCCGAACCGACTACGAGTTCCTCGCCGAGGGGCAACCCGTACAGCTCTCCGAGTCCTGGGAGCCGATGGCCATCACGGGTGGCACGCCGATCGTGCTGCCCGAGGTGGGTCCCCTGGCGGGAAAGGGGGTGGTCGAGCGTATGCGTTCCATCGGCGTGGTCGTCTCGACCGTGGTCGAGGTGCCGCGCCCGGCTCGTGCGACCCAGGTGCAGGCGAACCTCCTGGGGATCGGCGTGGGGGACCTCGTGCTCCACATCGAGCGGACCATCCTCGACACGGAGGGACGTCCTGTGGAGACGGCCGACATGGTGATTCCGGACGCGCGCCGGGAAGTGGTCTACGAGTTCGGGGTCGCCCCCCCGTAAGCAGTTGCAGTCATGGAGAGAGACATCCGAAATTCGACAAAAGGGCATTCCATGACGAAATCCTCCCGGCTCGGCCTCTTACGCGATCGGGACTTCGGGCGGTTGTTCGCTGCCACTGCGCTCGGCCAGCTGGGCGACCGCATCGTCTTTCTGACCTTGCCCCTGGTCGCCCTCGCGGCCTTGCACGCCGACGAGTTCCAGGTGGGATCACTGACTGCGATGGCTTCGGCAGGATCGCTCCTGGTCGGACTACCGGCAGGCGCCTGGGTGGATCGCATGCGGAAGCGACCGGTGATGATCAGCACTGATCTCGTGCGCGCGCTGCTCCTCTCGACGGTTCCGGTGGCCTGGTGGGCAGGTCTTCTCACCCTCCGTTGGCTCTATGCAGTCGCGTTGGTTCACGGAGTGCTGACGGTGTTCTTCGATGTTGCGTACGTGAGCCATCTCCCGCATCTGGTGGGTCGCAGCAATCTCGTGGAAGGGAACTCGAAGCTCTCGGCCATGCGCTCGGTGACCAGTATCAGCGGGCCGACGGTGGCAGGGCCGCTGATCGGCCTGGTGGGAGCTCCTGCAACGCTTCTGGCCAGTTCGGCCGGGATGGCCCTGTCGGCACTGCTCACGATCACCATCAGGAAACGCGAACCCAAGCCCGAACCGAGTGATCACCCTCAGTTGGCCCGAGAAATCAGGGAGGGGCTGGGGTTCGTCATCGAGCAGCCCATCCTCCGCTCGATCATGCTGGGGGATGCGATGTTCAACCTCTTCCTGGTCATGTACCAGACCATGTTGCTGGTCTTTCTGGAGCGGGACATCGGTCTCCAGCCCTTTGGTATCGGCCTCATCTTGTCGGGGATGGGTTGTGGTGCCCTGCTGGGCGCACTGTCGGCGTCCGCGATCTCCAAGCGGGTCGGGCAAGGACCGACCATCTGGCTCGCACCACTGGTGACGTGTCCGTTGACCCTGCTCATGCCGTTGGCGCGAACGGGTTGGAGCGTGTACGTGGCTGCGGTCGGACTCGCCGCTCTCTCACTGGGTGGGGTCGTCCGCGTGGTGGCTCAATCAAGCTTCCAACAGGCCCTGACGCCGGATCGGCTTCTGGGCAGGATGAGCGCGACGTCTCGATTCGTTTCGTGGGGCGGCATTCCTCTCGGTGGACTTTTGGGTGGAGCCTCGGGCTCTGTGTTCGGAGCGACGGGCACGATGTGGATCGGTGCAGCGGGCATGACGCTGAGTGCCCTGCCCAACCTCCTGTCGTCATCGGCTCTCGACGCGGAACGGCGCGCCGGGGAGACTGGGGACTTCTTGAGCGTGAAGGAGCTGTGATGCAGGTAGCCGTGGTCACCTTCGACGGTTTCAACGAACTCGACAGCTTCGTCGCGTCCGCGTTGATCAACCGGTGCCGTAAGGACGGCCTGGAGGCCTTCATCACAACGCCGACGCCGGTGGTCACGTCGATGAACGGGGTCGAGGTGACCGGGCAGCGCCCGATGGAGTTCGTTACCGAAGCCGATGTCGTGCTGATCGGCAGCGGAGTGAAGACCCGAGACGTGGTCGCTGACGACCGACTGCTCTCCAGGCTGCCGCTCGACCCTTCGCGACAGCTGATCGGCGCACAGTGCTCGGGTGCGCTGGTACTCGCCCGGCTCGGGCTGCTGCATGACATGCCCGCATGCACGGACGTCAAGAGCCGGCCCTTCGTCGAAGCCAGTGGCGTCACCGTGCTGGACGCGCCCTTCCACGCCGAGGGAAACATCGCTACGGCCGGCGGTTGCCTGGCCTCCCAGTACCTCGCCACCTGGGTCATCACCCGCGTGCTCGGACAGGACACCGCGCGCGACGTCATCGGCTACGTGGCTCCGGTGGGCGAACGCCAGGAGACTGTCGAACGCGCCATGCGGGCCGTCCACGAGGGCGAGGCTGCCCTGCGCTGACCTCCTGCGATCAGTGGTCGAAGCAGTAGGCGCGGCAGCGGTCAAGATCGGCGACGGGGTCGGCCCGTACGTCCGCCACTCCGCGCCGGCGTCCCCCGCCACTCTCCACTCCCCTTCCGGCGGGTTCGCCCGGTCACGAGGCCGACGTGGCTCGGGCGGAGGATTCACCGCGGCACGCCGCGGTTCGATATCCGGGGAACTGCATCGTCCTGGGAGAATGCTCGGCACGCCGCCGCCGAGGCTGTCACGGCCCGGTGCCCGCGAGCCGGGACAGCTGGTGCAGGACCGTGCCCAGAGGAAGAGAGTCGAAGTTGGCTGCCATCGACGACCTCGTTGACGAGGCGCTGAAGCTGATTTTCGAGATGCGGTTCCGTATCTCCTACGAGGCGGAGCTCCTCATTGAAAACGGAGATGACCAGGAGAGCCGACGGGAGAAGGTGACCGCCGCGGGTGCAGCGCTGAGCGATCTGGCCGACGAGTTCACAGGTCTCGGCAAGGAGTTCCACGCAGCGGGCACGGATGTGGTGCGGCAGACCGAGGTGATGGACAGAGCAACGCAGGAACGCGCCCGGTTGCCCCAGCGCCTGAGTGATGTCAAAGCTGTCGCCCTCGCCGCCTGAGTCGGCCCGACCGTCCGCCACGGGAGGTCACGGCTGTCCGGATTGCCGCTCCGGCCCGTGACGAACGCCGAGGGAAGGGCCATGACCGCCTCGTACGAGACCGTCAGCACCCGGCTGGAGGGCGGCGTCCTGTCCGCCACGTTCAACGCCCCGCCGATCAACCTCATCGAGCCCGAGGTCGTGCGCGACCTGGTCGGACTGCTCGCGGAACTCGCCCACTGGGGCCCTGCCCGCGTGGTCGTGTCCGACAGCGCGGACCCCGACTTCTTCTTCCCGCACGTCGACATGACCAAGGTGCCCGAGTACACCGCTGAAGCCGCCAAGGCCGGAGGTCCGGGTGATGCCTCACTCGGCATGCTGTTCCGCAAGCTGAGCCGGGCCCGGCCGTCACCATCGCCAAGCTGCGAAGCCGTACTGACGTCGGCGGACTTCGATGCCGAACTCGCCGAACGCTACGGATGGATCAACCGCGCGCTGCCCGACGCCGAGCTGGACGACTTCGTCGCCGGTGTCGCCGCGCGCGTGGCGGGCTTCCCCCACGACGCGCTGGTCGCGGCCAAGGCGGCCGTCAACGCCATCAGCCTGCCGCCCGTGGCGGACGTCCGCGCGGAAGCCGCCCTGTTCCAGCAGCTGGTGCGGGGCACGGCAGTGCGACGACGGACGGCCGCCCTGTTCGAACGCGGCTTCCAGACCCGTGGTCGTACGGAGCTCGACCTCGGTGCCGCACTGGGCGACTTGGACGCCGTCGACTGACGCGAGGCGTCAGGCCCGGGTGCGCCATGTGGTCGATGCCCGCGGCGGGGTCCCGGCCGGGGCCGTCCGGGTGTACGCGTCGGCGTGCGGGCAGGGCGGTCGGCGGACGGGGACGCATGATGGAACGCATGGCGGTTCGGACAACGGTCGGTACCAACACGCCGTCCGGTGGGGGCGGCGACGAGGTGGAGGTGTTGATCGTCGGTGGTGGGCCGGTCGGGCTCACCGCCCGCGCACTGCTGGAGCGTTGGGGTGTGCGCGCCCTGCTGATCGAGAAGCACCGCGGGCTGTCGCCGTTCCCCCGGTCCCGGTTGATCAACGTGCGATCGATGGAGGTCTTCCGCCAGCTCGGGCTCGCCGCGCAGATCACGGCCGCGGCGTTCGCGCCGGAGTACGGCCGCATCCGCTTCCGGAACACCCTGCTCGACCGCGACTTCGCCACGGCCGCGATGATCGGCATCAATGCGCCGGTGCCCGAAAGCCCGGTGATCGGCGTGGTCACCTCACAGGACCGGCTGGAACCCGTTCTGCTGGCCGCGGCTTCGGCACCCGTGCGGTTCGGGGTCGAATGCGTCGAGGTCGTGGAAGAGGCGGACGGCGTCGTGGCCCTGCTCGTCGACCACCCCCGTGGTCAGGAGATCCGTGTCCGGGCCCGCTACGTACTGGCTGCCGACGGGGCGGACTCCACCCTCCGGCAGCGGCTGGGGATCGACACCACCGGCCCCGGAGCCTTGGGGGACTTCACCAGCGTCCTGTTCGACGCCGACCTCGACCGCTGGTGCGCCGGTCAGCCCGCCGGGGTCTACTTCACCTCGCGCGGAGCGTTCGGCCCGCTCTATCCCGAGGGCGGCTGGGTGTGGTTCTTCCCCACACCCGAGGGTGCCGACGGTACCGACTGGCCACGCTTCGTCTCGCAGGCGCTCGGCTCCGGCGCCGGGGCCGACGTGCGAGCCAGCGTGTCGCGGGTTCAGCACTGGGTCATGAACGCGTTCGTCGCCGAAAGCCTTCGCCGTGGCAGGGTCCTGCTCGCCGGTGACGCGGCGCACGCGGTCCCGCCCACGGGCGGGCTGGGCATGAACACCGGCATCGCCGACGTGCACAACCTGTGTTGGAAGCTGGCGGGCGTGCTCCGGGGGTGGGCCGAGCCGTCCCTCTTGGAAACCTACGAGGCAGAACGCCTGCCCGTCGCCGACCGGACCCTCAGCCAAGCCGTGGAGAACACCCGGATCATGCTCCAGGTCCAGGACCAGGTCCAGGGCCGACGCCAAGAGGAGCGCCGAACGGGTGTCGGGGCGCCGCCGGAGGGGGTCGAACTGCCCTGGTCGGAGCAGTACTTCGCGCAACTCGGACTCGTGCTCGGCGTCACCTACCGCTCCGGCGCCGTCCTCGGCGACGGCGGTCCCCCGTCGACGGCGTCCGGGTCGGGCACGGACTACGTCCCCAGCGCGTTGCCGGGTCGTCGCATGCCCCACCTCCAGCTGGCCGACGGTCGCTCCACCCTGGACGCGTTCGGCGAATGGTTCACCCTGCTCGCCCCCGATCCCGTGCTCTGGGAGCAGCAGGGCACGGCGCTCTGGCCGCTGCGCGTCGAGAACCTGCCCAGCGGGCACGCCGACCTCTGCGGCATCACCCCGACCGGAGCGCTACTCGTCCGGCCTGACGGCCACGTCGCAGCCCGCTGGGCCCGCTACCCTCCGGGCGACTCCCCCGTCCGGCACGCCCTCACCGCGCTCACCGGTGGCATGCCTCGGACATAGCGGGCCGCTGCCCCCGCCCGGCTCGGGCGGCCGGAACGGACCGCAGAGCGGTGGTGTGCAACGAAACGGGCCGGCGCTGTGCCGCGAGTACCGCGGCGGTGCGGCACGGAAGAGCTGCGCGGGCTCAGCGTAGGCCGGAAGGCCCACGCGCATGGCGCGTTCACGGCGTGCGCGCGGTCCGGCCGGTGGACGCGGAGCGGGCGCGACGCCGGTGTCTGCCCCGGGCCGCTGCCGGTTTCCGTCCGCCGGACGTTCCCGTCGGCCCCAGGACGTGCTCCTCGTACCGGCCGAGCCCAAGGGCCACGCACATCAGCAGGGGTGGGACGAGCAGCGCCAGGAACAGCACGGGAGGCTACCTGTGCTTTGCCAGGGTGGTCACCAGCACGACGAGGGCGAAGGCCACCACCAGAAGGTGCAGCCACACGGGTCCGGATTCGGCGGCCCAGGCGAGTACCGCGGTCGTATTCGATGTCATACGGACGCGCTTGCCCCCGCGCGGAGTTGTGACACGGACGAATTCGATCCGGGTGGGACGGGCGGCCCGCGTGTTCGCGCCGACGGGCGATACAGGCTCGCGCGTGACGCAGACCTGGCGACCGGCACACGACGTGTGACAGACGGCAGCACCCCTATCTTGCGCAAGGAACTGAAAATTTTTTCACGAGGGGGTTGACCAGCCCTTTCTCCGGGAGAGAGGGTCAGCCCCATGCCCGCACACGTACCGCCGGTCGCCGACGAGCGCGACGGCCTGCTCGCCTACCTCACCCAACAGCGCCAGGCTCTGCGCGCCACCGCCCACGGACTGACGGACGATCAGGCAAGGATGACGCCCACCGCCAGCGAACTGAGCATCGGCGGTCTCGTCAAGCACGCCGCGCGGTGCGAGGCCGGATGGACCGACCTGATCCTCCAGCGGCAGCGCGGCCCGCAGCGGACGGCAGACGAGAGCGACTCCGCCGAATTCGCGCTCACCGGGGAGGAGACGCTCGCGGACGTACTGGACCAGTACGAGTCCGCCGCCCGGGAGACGGACGAGGTGATCGCCGGAATAGCCGATCTGGGCCAGGCCGTGCCCGTCCCCCAGGGACTGCCGTGGTTCCCCGCCGACGTGAAGAACTGGTCCGTTCGCTGGGTGCTGCTGCACCTCATCGAGGAGACATCCCGACACGGCGGTCACGCCGACATCATCCGTGAAACCATCGACGGCGCCACCCTGTTCCCCCTGCTGGCCGCCGCCGAGCAGTGGCCCGACCCGTGGTTCCAGCCCTGGCAGCCCCCGACCGACTGAACAAGACCTGTCGCAGTTCATGGCACCCGCGCATGCCGCAACCCACGGGCCGGGACTTCGAAATCGAAGCCGTCTGGCCGTTCACCCTCGCCGGAGGCAAGAGCTCGTCACCGCCTTCCTGGCGGGCCATGCGGCCACGTTCCGTGTATCCGCGCGCTGGACGGGCGCACCGCGCGCGACCTCCGCTGCGAGCGGTCGACATCGACCATGTCCAGCCCCGCCACGCCGGCACGAGAACCATGCGTCGCCGAGGGACCCGTCGCTGCATCCTTGACTGCCGTCGAAGGGACGAGCTGGGAGGCAGTGTGGTGTGGTCGGTAGTGTCGTCAAGGGAAGTGTCCGCGTACGAGCGTTTCGACTGGTTCTCCGACCTGGTCTCGCGCGAAGTGATGCCCACCGCCCTCAGCAGCGAGCGACCCGCCGAGTTTCAGGCCGAGGTGGGCGTGCTGGACCTGGAAGACCTCCGTGTGGCGCACTTCGCCATGTCGCCCCTGCGGTCACGGCGCACGGCAGCGATGGTCCGGCGGGGCGACCCCGAGCAGTACCAGCTGGGGCTCATACGACAAGGCGCCGCAGCGTTTTCTCAGCACAGGAGCGCCAGCACCGCCGGAGCCGGCGACTTCCTCCTTTGGGACACCTCGCGGCCCTCCGACACGGAGATACTCGACGGCGGCCCGGTACAAGTGACGATCCTGCAGTTCCCCCGCAACGTGCTGCCGCTGCGCACGCAGCGCCTCGACCAGTTGCTCGGCCGCCGCATGCCGGCCAGACGCGGCATGGCGGCGATCCTGTCCTCCTTCATCAGCACCGTCGACGACCACGCCCTCCATTGCGGGCCCGGGGAACTGCGCGGTCTCGGCGCGGCAGCCGTCAGCCTCGCGGCCGCCTTCCTCGCCCAACACACGGACTCGGAGGAACACCTCCCCGCCGAAGTACGGGAACAGGCCCTGCTGCGGCGGATCCACGCGTTCATCGAGCACAACCTCGGCGACCCGGACCTGACGCCTTCGGTTGTCGCCGCCCGCCACAACATCTCGGTGCGCAGCCTCCATCAGCTGTTCCAGGGCCGGGAGGAGGGCGTCCACTCCCGGATCCGGCGACGCCGCCTGGAGCAGTGTCGCGCCGAACTCGCCCGCTCCGGCCCCGGTGCCGACCGAGTGCAGATCATCGCGGCCCGCTGGGGGTTCAGCGGGCCGGCCGTCTTCAGCCGGTCCTTCCGCGAAGCGTACGGGCTGAGCCCCAGCGAATTCCGTGCACTGCATGCCGAGAAGTCCGACGCCGGAGGGTGATGGTCCCCACCGGCCGCGGTCCGGTGGGGACGGTCACGATGCTCCGGCCGTCGTCACGTGGCCGGCCTCAACGGCCGAGGACGGGTCAGTTCCAGACCTCGCCGTAGAAGAAGCCGCCCGTGCCCTTCAGGTAGTAGTTCTGCCCGTACAGTCCGCCGGTGCAGGCCTGCTGCCAGCGGAAGCCGTTGGTCGCGATGGAGCCGACCATCACGCCGGTGTCGCCGTCCCAGAGTTCGGCGCGCCCCCAGGCGGCCAGGGCGTTGTGCTTCCCGCCGAAGCAGACCTGGTGGTCGCCATTGGCCGGGATGCCGGAGCTGACGCAAACCGTCCCGCCCGAGCTCGAACACGAGGCCGTCGCCGCGCTCGCGGGGCCGGCGGTGACGAGCCCGAAGGCTGCCACAGCGGTCGCCGTCATGACTATCTGGGCAAACCTCTTCTTCACGGTGTTTCTCCCATCTTATGGATGAAGTTGGTCGAACACCGGCGAGCCTATGAGCCCGACTGTCCGCTTGCTGTGCGTCCAGCGCAGGCTTCCTTGACGATCAGTGCGCGGATTTCGATGCGGTCGCAAGCCGCGGTGAGCTGCGCGACCGGACTGTGCGATGAGCAGGGCGAGACCGTGCGGCGGCGCATTGAACTCGCAGGGTGGCCGGTGGGGTCCGGGCTCGGCGCCGCCGGGGTGACCGTGGCGGGTTCAGGGCCCGCAGGACAGGGCGGTGAGCACCCGGTCCGGGGTGAGGGGAAGGGTCCGGATCCGGCGTCCGGTCGCCCGGGCCACGGCATTGCCGACCGCCGCGGCCGTGCCCACGATGCCGATCTCGCCGATGCCCTTGCTGCCCATGGGGTTGAGGTGCTTGTCGTGTTCGTCGAGCCAGTCGACCTGGACATCCGGTACGTCCGCGTGCACGGGTACGTGGTACGAGGCCAGGTCGACGGCCGTGAAGTCCCCGAACCCGGGGTCGAGGGCACTGCCCTCCGTCAAGGCCATGCCCAGGCCCATCACCATGCCCCCGACGAGCTGGGAGCGTGCGGTGTCGGGGTTGAGGATCCGCCCCGCGGCGAACACGCCGAGCATCCGGGCCACCCGTACCTCGCCGGTCACCGTGTCCACCCGGACCTCGGCGAACTGCGCCCCGAAGGCATGCCGTGCGTAGGGTGAGCGCTGCTTCGCCGACGCCGTGGTGTCCGCGGAGACCGTCAGCCCGCCGTCCGGGACGGCACCGCCGTGCCGTGCCACCGACGCGGCCAGGGCCACGCACGCGTCGTGGACGGCCCAGCCCCAGGACCCCGTCCCCGATGAGCCCCCGGCCAGCGAGGCGGCGGGCAGTCCCGTGTTGCCGATCGCCACGGCGACCCGCTCCGGCGCCACGCCGAGGGTCTCGGCGGCGATGTCACCGAGCACGGTCCGCGCGCCCGTGCCGATGTCCGTGGCATTGACCTCGACCAGATAGGTGCCGTCGGCCCGGGCATGTGCCCTCGCCGACGAAGCGGCCGCCCACACCGGGTACGTCGACGCGGCGACGCCGGCTCCGATGAGCAGGCTGCCCTCCCGCCGGGGCGCCCGGCACGCGGGCCAGCCGAACCGGGCGGCGCCCGCCCGGAGGCACTCCACGAGGCCGCGGCTGCTGAAGGGGCGGCCGCTGTCGGGTTCGGCCTGCGGTTCGTTGCGGATGCGCAGGGCGACGGGGTCCATTTTCAGGGCGTCCGCGAGTTCGTCCATGGCCGACTCCAGCGCGTACATGCCCGGAGCCTCTCCGGGGGCCCGCATCCAGGACGGGGTGGGCACGTCCAGTGGTACGACCTCGTGCGCCGTGAGGAGCGCCGGCGCGGCGTACATGACGCGGGCGGGGACGGCGGCCTGCTCGACGAACTCGCGTACCCGGGAGGTGTGGGTGGTCACCTCGTGGGCCACTGCCGTGAGGGTGCCGTCCTCGCGCGCCCCCAGCCGCAGCCGGTGCAGCGTGGCCGCCCGATGGCCGACCACCGCGGCCATGTGACGGCGTGGGAGCGCGAGTTTGACGGGACGCCCGGTGCGCAGGGAGGCCATCACGGCGAGCACGACGTGCGGCCGCGGGGTGCCCTTGGCACCGAAGCCGCCTCCGACGTGAGCCGAGTCGACGGTGATGCGCTCTTCCGGCAGGTCGAACAGGGAGGCCAGAACGGTGCGGACCATCGTCGACCCCTGGCTGGAGTCGTACACGGTCAGGTGCTCCGCATCCTGGTCCCAGTGGGCGGTCGCGGCGTGCGGTTCCATGGGGTGGTTGTGCAGCGGCGGGACCGCGTACCGGCAGTCGACGCGGACGGGGGCCGTGCGGAAGGCGGCGGTGGCGTCGCCCTTCGACCGGACGGCCGGATACCCGCCGTTGACCTGGTCGGGCGTGTAGGCGCCCGGGTGCTCCTCGCGCAGCGTGACGTCGAAGCCGGTGGTCTCGTACGCGATGCGGACGGCGTCGGCGCATGCCTGGGCCGCCTCGGGTTTCTCGGCGACGGCCAGGGCCACGTACCAGCCGCGGTGCGGGACCTGCGGTCCTTGGAGCACCAGCAGCGTCGGGTCGTCGGCGGCTCCCAGCCGCGGCGCGTCGAAGGGGGTGAGGACGGTGACGGCGCCCGGCACGTCGAGGGCTGCGGCGGTGTCGACGGTCAGCACCCGGCCCGGGCCGACGGTGGCGGGGACCGGGCAGGCGTGGAGGCAGCCGGGCGGCGTGTGGTCGGCGGCGTATCGGGCGCGACCGGTGACCTTCTCGGGCCCCTCCCGCCGGACGGCGCGCCGCCCCGGCGCGGTGGTCTGCACGGGGGCCTGCGCCGGGGCCTGCGCGGTGGAGGGGAATCCCGCTTTCATGATCGCTCCCGTCGCTCCCGTTGCTTCGTCCGCCCGGTGGCGCCTCGCAGCCCACCGATCACGTGGGCCCGGTGGAGACGGAGGCCGAGACGAGGCCGTCGAGCACCTCGCAGGCCAGGTTGCGCGCCAGCTCCACCTTGAACGCGTTGTCGGACCGTGGACGTGCTCTGCTCAGCTCGGCCTCCACCGCGGTGCGCAGGACACCCGGAGCGGGTTCCTCGCCCAGCAGGAGCTCTTCGGTCGTGCGGGCCCGCCAGGGGCGGTGGGCGAGCCCGCCGAAGGCCAGCGCCACGCGCCGCACGCGCCCCTGCGACAGCTCCAGGACGGCGGCGACCGAGACCAGGGCGAAGGCGTACGACGCCCGGTCGCGCACCTTGCGGTACCGCGACGGCACGCCGAAGGCTCCGGCCGGGAGCAGGACGGCGGTCAGGAGCTCGCCCGGCTCCAGCAGGGTGTCCCGCTCCGGCCGGTCGCCGGGCAGCCTGATGAAGTCGCCGACGGGAACGGTCCGGGTCCCCCCGTCGGCCGGACCGAGGAGTTCGACCGCGGCGTCGACGGCGGTCAGTGCCACGGCGAAGTCGGAGGGATGGGTGGCGACGCAGGACGGGGAGTGGCCGAGGACGGCGTGGTCCCGGGTGATGCCGTCGAGGGCGCCGCAGCCGCTTCCCGGGCGGCGTTTGTTGCAGGGTTTGGCGGTGTCCTGGAAGTAGGGGCAGCGGGTGCGCTGGAGGAGGTTGCCGCCCGTGGTCGCCATGTTGCGTATCTGGGCGGAGGCCCCGGACAGCAGGGCCTGGGCCACGACGGGGCACCCGCCGACGAGCGGGTGGGCGGCCAGATCGGCGTTGCGGACGCCGGCACCGATCCGCAGCCCGCCGTCGGAGGTCCGCGTCACGCTGCTGTCGAGGAGCCGGCTCACGTCCACGACGGTGTCCGGCTCCGCCACGCCCAGCTTCATCAGGTCCACGAGGTTGGTGCCGCCGGCCAGGTAGGCGGAGCCCGGCCGGCCGCCGTGCGCCTCGATCGCACCGGCGAGATCGGCGGGGCGGACGTACCCGAACGCCTTCATGCGATCACGTCCCGGACGGCGTCGATGATCCGGGGGTAGGCCCCGCAGCGGCACAGGTTGCCGCTCATGCGTTCCGCGATCTCGGCCCGGTCCCACCGCGACGGTTCCCGGGCGTCTTCGCCGTCCCGGGCGCCTTCGGACAGCATGCCGACGGCCGAGCACAGCTGTCCCGGGGTGCAGTACCCGCACTGGAAGGCGTCCCGGGCCAGGAAAGCCTCCTGCAGGGGGTGGAGCCGCCCCTCGGTGGCCAGTCCCTCGACGGTCGTCACCTGCGCCCCGTCCACCGCGGCGGCGAGCACCAGGCAGCTGTCGACACGCCTCCCGTCCAGCAGTACGGTGCACGCCCCGCACTGCCCGTGGTCACAGCCCTTCTTCGCCCCGGTGAGCCCGAGGTGCTCACGGAGCGCATCGAGGAGCGTCACCCTGTGGTCCACGTGCAGGGTGTGCGTCTCGCCGTTGACGTGGAGCACCACGTCCGAGGTGAAGCCGTCGCCTCCGCTCATGCCCTACCTCCGGGGGCGCGTCTGCCCACTCTGCCGCCCCCCATCCCTACGGTATGCCTACGGGCTCCCCGGGGCTCGTGATCTTGCCGGAAGCCCTTTCCTTCCGGGGCATCTCCCCTACGCTTGCCAGGGTCACGGCCAAGATCGAACGAGGGGGGTACACCCATGCCGTACGAGATCGGCGCCAAGGTGAGGCTGACCCGGGATGTGCAGATCACCGCGAACGACACCCCGGTCAGGATCGGCTTGCCAGGTCCGCTGTTCCTGGGCGAGGGATTGGAGGGCGTCGTCACGGGCGCGGCACAGGCAGCCAGCAGCTTCGCGCAGGAGCAGGCCGCGATGTTCGATCAGCAGGTCCGCCAGGCCCAGTTGCAGGGCTTCGCGGCCGGCCTCGTCGAGCAACTCCGTCAGCAGGTCGTCGGGCACGGGGCGTACGACGCCGGAGTCGGCTCTCAGATCAGATACAGGGTGCGCTTCGAGAACGGGTTCGTTCTCGACGGTCTCGGAGAAGACGGACTGACCCGAGCCTGAGTGTCCGCCACCACGCCCCCCGCGGCCGGCGGGGGCGTGGTGGACCGGCCGCCGAGCCGGTGCGGCGGCCCTACTCAGCCCGGGTAGGCGATCGAGCCCAGCGGGGGGCAGGGCATGAGCGTGGTGCCGGCGCCGGGGCGTTCGACGAAAGCCCGGGCCGCGGCGGCCCGCAGGCGCTGGGAATCCAGGTCGTCGGCATACCAGGCATCGCGCCTGGCGCGGGCGTAGTCCCACGAGTCGTCGATGAGGCTGAGGCTGGTGTTGCCGGAACTGCGCTGGAAGTCCGCCTTCAGGGCCGCCTGTTGGAGTGCGGTCTGGGTCGCGGCGAGTTCGATGCGGGTGATCAGGACGCCGAGGGTGTCCGGTTCGCGGGTCGGCATGGGGGCCTGCGGGAGCAGCGACACCCCGGTGTCGAGGCGGCCGATGTTGTCCACGCTCGCTTGCTGCGCGTCCCTGATCATGATCTGCATTTCCTGGTGCAGCCAGTAGAACTCTTCGAGGTCGGCCTGGGTGATGCGTATCCGCTGGTACAGGGCTTGGAAGCGGGGGTCCTGGTGCAGCGGGCGGATGAGGGGGATGTGGAGCGCCACGCAGTCGTTGAAGCCGCCCGACACCGCGGCCTCCAGGTGGAGGATGGCCACGTCCGCCTGCCCCTGTGCGCACGCCAGCCCGGCGAGGCTCGCACGGCCCGCAGCGGCGAGCCACGCGCCGTCGGGTCCGAGCGCCGTGGCACGCGCGACGACGTCGTGGAGGCCCCTGGTACCCGCCACGGCGGGTCCCTTGGCCAGGATCTCCACCAGCACTTCGTGAAAACGGGTGGCCAGTGAGTTGACCGTGTCGACCATGGATCTCCTCGTACCTCGGTGGTGAAGAGCTGTTGGGGCATCAAGTCTGCGGCAGCCCCTAGAAGATGACGGGCGGACGAGGTGAGAGGTTCCCGCTCGTACCCGGTCGTGCCGGTTGCGCCCCGACCCGGCCGTGGACGCCGGGATCTGCTGGCGGGCACGGCGGCGCTCCTCGGCCGTCGCGACGCCGTCCGGCCGTGCCACGTTGCGAGCGGAGTGCGGCCGCTCGCTGTCGGCGGGCAGCGTGATCGCACCCGGTAGGAGCCCGGTGCGGACCGGGTAGTCAGTTCACCGGGATGATGTCGGGGGCGCCGAGCCGGACGGCGTCGGCGGTCCGGTCGTCCGGTTGCTGCTGGGCCTCGCGCTCCGCGGCCACGCGCTTCAGGTAGTGGTCGACCTCGCGGTCCTGGTGCGCCCGGTCCCATCCCAGGTGGGGCGCCATCATCCGGGCCACGGTCGGCGCCGCGTCCACCCCGCGGTCCCAGGACTCGATGGAGATCCGGGTGCGTCGGGCGAGCACGTCCTCCAAGTGGCGGGCCGCCTCGTGGGTCACCGCGTAGACGGCCTCGACCCTCAGGTAGTCGTCGGAGCTCGGCAGTGCCTCGCCGAGCGAGGGGTCGGCCGCCACCAGGGCGAGCAGTTCGGGCGCCAGGGAGCCGTAGCGGTTCAGGAGGTGCTCGATACGGGCGACATGGAGCCCGGAGCGCTCGGCGAGCCGGTGCCGGGAGTTCCACAGCGCCGGGTAGCCGTCGGCGCCCAGCAGCGGAACGCGGTGCGTGACGCAGTCGGGGACCTTCTCGTCCAGCGCCCGGGCAGCCTCGTCGACGGCGTGCTGGGCCATGACCCGGTACGTGGTGTATTTGCCGCCCGCCACCACGACGAGCCCGGGCACCGGATGGGCGACGAGGTGCTCCCGGGACAGCTTGCTGGTCTCCGCCGCCTCGCCGGACAGCAGGGGGCGCAGGCCCGCGTAGACGCCCTCGACGTCCTCGGGGACCAGGGGGGTGGCCAGGACGCTGTTGACGTGTTCCAGCAGGTAGGTGACGTCCTTGGAGCTGAGGGCGGGGTGGGCCTTGTCCAGCGTCCAGTCGGTGTCGGTGGTCCCGATGATCCAGTGCCGGCCCCAGGGGATGACGAAGAGCACGCTCTTCTCGGTGCGCAGGATCAGACCGGTGCGGGAGTTGATGCGGTCACGGGGAACGAGCAGGTGGACGCCCTTGGAGGCGCGGACGTGGAACTGACCGCGGGTGCCGGCCATGGCCTGGGTGTCGTCCGTCCACACCCCGGTCGCGTTGATGACCTGTTTGGCCCGGACCTCCGTCTCGTCGCCGCTCTCCAGGTCCGTGATGACGGCGCCGACCACGCGCTCGCCCTGGCGCAGGAAGCGGCTGACGCGGGTGCGGTTCGCGGCCAGCGCCCCGTACGAGGCGGCCGTACGGGTGAGGAACAGGGTGTGCCGGGCATCGTCGACCTGGGCGTCCCAGTACTGGATGGCGCCCACCAGGGCGTCGGAGCGCAGGGCGGGCGCCTCGCGCAGGGCCGCGTGCCTGCTCAGGTGGCGGTGGTGGGGCAGGCCTCCGGAGGTGCCGGAGGCCCGGGCCATCGCGTCGTACAGCAGCACACCGCTGCCGACGTACCAGCGCTCGGCGACGCGGTGTTGCAGGGGGTAGAGGAACGGGACCGGGCGTACCAGGTGCGGGGCGAGGAACCGGAGCAGAAGGCCCCTTTCCTTGAGGGCTTCGGCGACGAGGCGGAAGTCGAGCATCTCCAGGTAGCGCAGCCCGCCGTGGATGAGTTTGCTGGAGCGGCTGGACGTGCCCGAAGCCCAGTCGCGGGCTTCGACGAGTCCGACGCTCAGGCCCCGGGTGGCGGCGTCCAGGGCTGTGCCGCTGCCGACGACGCCGCCTCCGACGACGAGGATGTCGAGTTCGCCCTTCCCCATGGCGGCGAGGGCCCGTGTGCGGGCTCGGGGTGACAGGGCCACCGGATCGACCATGGTCACTCTCCTCCTCTGTGCCGTGGGCGAGGCGGCTGCAGCTATTCGACCTTGGCCCAGTCGAGGGTCCGCTCCACCGCCCGCTTCCAGCCCTCGTACCCTTCCCTGCGTCGTTCCTCCGGCCATTGGGGGGCCCAGCGCTTCGACTCCTGCCAGTGGGTGCGCAGTTCGTCCGTGTCCCGCCAGAAGCCGGTGGCCAGGCCGGCCGCGTAGGCGGCGCCGAGCGCGGTCGTCTCGGCGACGACGGGACGGCTGACCGGTACGCCGAGGACGTCGGCCTGGGTCTGCATGCAGAGGTCGTTGGCCGTGACTCCCCCGTCCACCTTGAGCACGTCGAGGTGGACGCCGGAGTCCTGTTCCATGGCTTCCACCACGTCGCGGGTCTGGTAGCAGATGGCTTCCAGGGTGGCCCGGGCCAGGTGGCCGTTGTCGTGGTAGCGGGCCAGGCCGACGATCGCGCCGCGGGCGTCGGAACGCCAGTAGGGGGCGAACAGGCCGGAGAAGGCCGGGACGAAGTAGATGCCGCCGCTGTCCTCGACGGTGCTCGCCAGGCGCTCGCTCTCGGCGGCATCGCTGATGATCTTCAGCTGGTCGCGCAGCCACTGCACGGCGGAGCCCGTGACCGCGATGGATCCTTCGAGGGCGTAGACCGCCGGGCTGTCGCCGAACTGGTACGCCACGGTGGTCAGCAGGCCGTGTTGCGAACGGACCAGTTCCGTCCCGGTGTTGAGCACCAGGAAGTTGCCGGTTCCGTAGGTGTTCTTCGCCTCGCCGGGCGCGTAGCAGACCTGGCCGACGGTGGCCGCCTGCTGGTCGCCGAGGACACCGGTGATCGGGATGGCTTCGCGCAGCGGGCGGGAGGTGCGGGTGCGCCCGTACGCCTCCGGGTGGGAGGACGGGTTGATGGTGGGCAGCATGGCCCGGGGTACGCCGAAGAAGCCGAGCAGCTCGTCGTCCCAGTCGAGGGTCTCCAGATCCATGAGCATCGTGCGGCTGGCGTTGGTGACGTCGGTGGCGTGGACGCCGCCATCGGGGCCACCGGTCAGGTTCCACAGCACCCAGCAGTCGGTGTTGCCGAAGAGGGCGTGGCCCTGCTCGGCGGCCTCCCGCACGCCGTCGACGTTCTCGAGGATCCATTGGATCTTGCCGCCCGAGAAGTACGTGGCCGGCGGCAGCCCCGCCTTGCGGCGGATGACGTCGCCCTGGCCGCCGCGCTCGAGGGCGGCGGCGATGGAGTCGGTGCGGGTGTCCTGCCAGACGATGGCGTTGTAGTACGGGCGTCCCGTGCGGGGGTCCCAGACGACGGTCGTCTCGCGCTGGTTGGTGATGCCGACGGCCGCCAGGTCGGAGGCGTCGAGGTTTCCGTGCCGGAGCGCGTTCTGGATCACCGAGTTGGTGCGTTCCCATATCTCCACGGGGTCGTGTTCGACCCACCCCGATCGCGGAAGGATCTGGGAGTGCTCCAGCTGGTGCCGCGCCACCTCGTTGCCGTCGTGGTCGAAGATCATGAAACGGGTGCTCGTGGTCCCCTGGTCCACTGCGCCGACGAAGTCAGCCATGGGGTGCCGCCTCCTTTGGGATGCCGTGTGCGGGGCTGTCGTCCGGTCCGGGACGGGAGGTGTGGTGTCCTGCGCCGCGGTGGCCGCGGCTCAGTCAGCTCTCTTCCGGTGCCGGTACGCGTCCGGGAGGCTCCGGTTCGGCGGTCGGCAGGAACCTGCCGATGAGCAACTTGTAGATGGCCGCCCCCAGCAGACCACCGATGAACGGGCCGATGATCGGCACCCAGAAGTAGAAGTTGCCGTACTGATCTCTCCATGCCGTGCCGTAGCCGGTGATGAAGCTGGCGAGACGGGGGCCTAGGTCACGGGCCGGGTTGATCGCGTACCCGGCGTTGGTGCCCCATGCCATGCCGATCGCGACGACGATCAGGCCGACGATGAACGGGGCCAGGTTGGCTCCGGGCGGCGTGCCCAGCAGGTCCGTGACCGCGAAGATCAGCAGGAGCAGGAGCGCGGTGCCGATGATCTGGTCGCGCAGTGCGCCCCACTCTGTCACCGGCAGGTTCGGGTTCCCGTTGGCCGGGAGCGTGGAGAAGACGCCCTGCGTCTTGATGGTGTGGCCGGGGTCGGCCTTGGCCAACGCCTCGGAGTAGTTCCAGCGGACGATCAGGGCGGCGACGAAGGCTCCGGCGACCTGGGCCAGCGCGTAGGGCGCCACCCTGCTCCACGGGAAGCCCTTGAAGGCGGCCAGGGCCACGGTCACCGCAGGATTGAGGTGGGCGCCGCTCAGCCTTGCCGCGACATAGACGCCCAGGGTCACGCCGAGGCCCCAGGCCCAGGCGATGCTGTCGTGGTTTCCGAGCCCGCCCGCGGGGTCCGTCAGGGCTCCGCCGGCCACCACCTGGGCCACGACACCACAGCCGAACAGGATGAGGATCATGGTGCCGGCGAACTCGGCTGAGAGTTCCCCGACCAGCCCTGATGCTTTGAGCCGCTCACTCATGGGGTTCCCGCTTCCCGCCGACCCGTAGATCGGCATTCGACTGCCCCGAGCCCCCGCTTCAGCGTAAGGCGGGTCGGCCGGACCGGAAACAGGAACCGATCCGCCCTGCACGGGCCGGTGCCCGCCCGCCCCGGCACCTCGCTCCTTCCTCGGGTCGTCGCCCGAGTTCTCGCCGATGTCCTCGGCATGGCAGCACACTGTTCGTATGGCGCGCCCTCACTGACGGGCCTGCCCGGCGCTCAGTGCCCGGTGCCCCTGCTCCTTGCTTCGTGCTCCGCGCTCCGTGCTCCGTGCTCCGTGAATGGGCCGGGCTGCTCACACACCGGTTCCGACCGGGAGGCACACGATGAAAATGCTGATCAACAGTCCGCAGACCGTGGTCGCGGACGCCCTGCGCGGGCTGGCCGCGGCCCACCCGGACCTGGACGTGGACACCGAGGCCCGGATCGTCGTACGCCGGGACGCGCGGCAGGGTGGTCGGGTCGGTCTGGTCTCCGGTGGCGGTTCCGGCCACGAGCCCTTGCACGCAGGCTTCGTCGGACCCGGAATGCTGTCCGCCGCCTGTCCGGGCGAGGTGTTCACTTCCCCCGTGCCCGACCAGATGGCGGGGGCGGCCAAGGCCGTTGACTCCGGCCAGGGAGTCCTGTTCGTCGTCAAGAACTACACCGGAGACGTACTGAACTTCAACATGGCGGCCGAGCTCGCCGAGGAGGACGGCATCCGGGTCGAGCAGGTGCTGGTCAACGACGACGTCGCGGTGACCGACAGCCTCTACACCGATGGGCGTCGCGGCACAGGGGGCACGCTCTTCGTCGAGAAGATCGCCGGTGCGGCGGCGGAGGAGGGGGCGCCGCTCGAGCAGGTCGCCGCGGTCGCCCGGCGGGTCAACGAGGCCTGCGCCAGCTTCGGCGTGGCGCTGACGGCCTGCACCACCCCCGCCAAGGGCAGTCCCACCTTCGACCTGCCGGACGGTGAGCTCGAGCTGGGAATCGGGATCCACGGCGAGCCGGGCCGCAAGCGGAACCCGATGATGCCCGCAGGGGAGATCGCGGAGGTCGCGGTGGGCGCCGTGCTGGACGACATGGCGCATGCGGCCCCGGTTGACGGGCCGGTGCTGGCCCTGGTGAACGGCATGGGCGCGACGCCGCTCCTGGAGCTGTACGGCTTCCACGCGGAGGTGGCGCGGGTGCTGGCGGCTCGGAGCGTCACCGTGGCCCGGACCCTCGTGGGGAACTACGTCACCTCACTGGACATGGCGGGGTGCTCGGTGACGCTGTGCCGGGCCGACGAGGAGCTGCTACGGCTGTGGGACGCACCGGTGCAGACGGCAGCTCTGCGCTGGGGCCGCTGACCTTGAACAGCTCGCGGCAGACGGCTCGTCGTGGGCGGCGCGGCCACCCTCCCGGACCCGGTTCCGTCTCCGCACCGCCAGGCGGAGGAGGGCCTGGGGTGCCGGCCGGCATCCGTGTCACGCCGTTCCGCCGTTCGGATACGAGGACGATCGGGGGTTCCCCATGCACTCCCGCCAACTCACGGTGGCCTGCGCCGCGCTCGCCGCACTCGCCCTGCCCGCCGTGCCGGCCGCCCCGACACAGCAGGCCGTCACCACCGACATCTCGCGCACCAGCCCCTACGGTCAACTCAGCGCGAAGGCGTACTGGCAGTCACGCGGCTCCCTGACGATCCCCACGTCGTCGCTGGGCGACACCTGCGGGGATGGCCACCGCTCGTACTGGCAGATCGTGTGGAACCCGGACACGAGCAGCCAGGGCACCGGCGAGAAGCGCTACGCGGACGAGTGCAGGACCACGGCCTGGACGGACCCGACCCACGTGTCCGCGTCCTACATCCGGTCGATCGACGTGTGGGTGTGCCACCACCGGTGGTGGGGCAGCGACGAGTGCGACCGGGCGACGTACCACAACCCCTACTACACCCCTTGACACCCCTTTCGCCGGCCGAGCCTCGATCCGAGGCTGCCGCGCAGCCGATCTCGCACGTCAGGAGAGCACGACCGGGTGGCCGGTCAGGTGCACGCCCGCGTGCTTCATCTCGTCGACGGCCGCCCGGGTGGTGTCGGGAGCGACTCCGGCGGTGTAGTCGAGCAGGACGCGCACGGCGAAACCGGCACGGATGCCGTCCAGGGCGGTGGCCTTCACGCAGTGGTCGGTGGCGATGCCCACGACGTCGACCGCTGCGATCCTGCGGTCGTGCAGCCAGTCGGCGAGCGGGGTTCCGTCCTCGGTCGAGCCTTCGAAGCCGCTCTTCGAGGCCGAGTGAGCGCCCTTGTAGAACACCTCGTCGACGGTGCCGTCCGCGGTGACGGGCGCGAAGTCGGGGTGGAAGTCGCCGCCCTCGCTTCCGACCACGCAGTGGACCGGGAACGAAGTCGAGTAGTCCGGACGGTCGGAGAAGTGCCCGCCCGGGTCGATGTGGTGGTCGCGGGTCGCGACGACATGCGCGTACGCGCTGCCCGCCGACCGCCGCACCAGGTCGGCGATGGCCGCCGCGCGGTCCGCTCCTCCCTTCACCGGGACGCTGCCGCCCTCACAGAAGTCCTTTTGTACGTCCACCACGATCAGCCCACGTCGCACGGCTCGTCTCCTCTCTGTCGCGTGGTGCCGGCCAGCAGGCACCGGCTCTTCCCCGTCACCGCTGCCGACGAACTAGATGAGGTTCTTCTCCATCGCGGCCACGTACTGCTTGACGGGGTGGTCGCGCAGCGCGTCGCTCGCGGGGGCCAGGAGGTCGGCCGTGGCGCCCTTCACGTGGTCGCCGAGCGCGCTGAGGAGGGGCATGGAGGTACGGATGCGGCCGGCGGAGTCGATGTAGTGCAACGTGTTGACGTGGGTGTAGGCAGGTTCCGGCGGGAGGTGGGGGACGATGTCGTTGTTGTTGACGTAGCGGTGCAGGCGGTCCTTGAAGCCCTTGTTGCAGGAGGCCGCCAGGAGCCGGTCGCAGGTGCGGGGCTGGCCGTAGGTGTAGATTCCGTCGGCCTGCAGGTGGGGGGCCTCGAGGTAGATGCGGCAGCCGGCGAGCATCGCGAGGGCCCCGCCGAGGCTGTGACCGGTGAACCACACGCTCTGGTCGTTGTCGCGGAAGTCGGCGAGTGCTTCCTTGACGGTGGGGAAGATGGAGTCGAGGGCCTGGCCGAAGCCGTAGTGGACGTACCCGGTGCCGGCGGGGCCGGGGCTCGGAGGGGTGGTGCCGTCGGAGAGCCAGTCTCGGATCTGCGCGGGCTCGGTTCCCCGGAACCCGGTGATGATCATCTTGTCGCTGGCGATCGTGTACGCCTGGGTGTCCTCCAGCGGGAACGGCGGGGTGAAGCGGGTGTGGTGATGGCGCACCCGGTCGAAACCCCACTCGCGCGCGGTGGCCGCCACGGTCGCCTCGTCCTTGTAGGCCAGCGCGGCTGCCTTCACCATGCCGTACGCCAGGTTCGGGCTGTGCTCGCGGGCGTTGTGGTCGATCCCGGTCGGTGCAGACACGGCATTGGCCTTTCCGTCGATGGGTCCGCCGTTCCTGCACGGGGGCCGGCAAGGCGAGGGAGCCGCGCGCGGACATCCCCGGGACTACAGCGGGCAGGGGCGGGAGCAGTCCGTCGCGACACTGCCACCCTCCCGCCCGGTCCCGCCCCCGACGCCACCACGCCCCGACGGCAGGAACGATCCCCCGCCACCCGCACGGCCCACCACCGGCCGCAATGACCCGCGCCGATCGCCCGGCGCACGGCGAAGCGCTCCGGTGAGGTCCGCGATGGGATCGAGTGTGCGGCCGGGCTCCCCACCCGCGGCTCCCCGCGGGCCGTCCGGCGGGATCCGGCCCGGTCACTGGCTGGCTGCGCGTCACCGGCAAGCCCCCCGGGCGGGCCGCCGATATCCTGGGACCGAGATCGGGGGCTTTGCTCGTCCGGAAGGCAGCACGATGCGGCGTCGACACCTCATGCTCCTCGCAGCCCCCCTCCTCGCCTCCTCGGTGGCCCTCGCCCCCGCCCACGCGGCGCCGGCCGGACCCGCCGGGGCGAGCGGGGTCGAGCAGGCGGTGAAGGTCACCAAGGTCGAAGTGGTCACCCTGCTGAAGTCGGGGGAGGCCGTCGAGTGCAACGGCACTCCCGTGGCCATGGCCTTCGACGGAAAGGTCACGGCGAGCGGGCCGGGCACGGTCCGCTACCACTGGACCGTGAACACCAGCCGCGCCCGGCTCTCCCCGGGATCCTTCACCTTCGGCGCGGGCACCTCCACCAAGGTCGTCCTTCAGGTCGTCGACATGCCGGCGCCCAGGAACGCCAGGGCGGTGACCGGCTACGTCACGCTCCACCTGCCGGACCAGAAGAAGAGCGTCCGCAGCGAGCAGGTGACGTTCCCCTGCAAGAAGTGAGCCCGGCACCGACTGCGGCGTCGAAGCGCACAGCGGACTGTGCGGCCGCACGGGCCCGGAGAATTTCTACGTGATCGCGAAACCGATACTGATGGCGTTCGCGCTCAGGTAAGCGATAGTCGTCAGCACGGCCACGACATTGTTGACTCGTCGCACCGAGGGGCCTCTTTGGTGATCGGACCACCTCCAGACGATGTAGGTGGTGCAGCCCACGGCGATCAGCGTGTAAAGCAGGGTGGTCAACTGGATCTGGTCGACCAGGGTCACTCCGAAGAGGATCCCTGCCAGGCTCGAGGAGCGCATGTTCACCACGACACTGAAGAGTGACGCGCCGAGAATTCCGTACCGCGCCCCGATGATGGACATGAGTTCTTTCGACCAGATCCAGTAGGAGATGAAAGAGATGAGGAAAGCGACGTAGGCCGGCCAGGACTCTCTGACGAAGCCTGCCACGTCATCCCTGGCGAGCTTGAGGCTGATGAAGAACTGGCTGTACCGGCTGTTCTTCCCGTGCGCGATCCTCGGGTCCCCGAAAGAGGTCTGATAGGTGTGCGTCACCACCCGCGCATCGAAGTCCTTGATCTTGAACCCGCCGATGCTGATCTTGTGATCATACCCGGAGTTCGCGATGTCGGGAACGTAGATGAACTGGGAGGAGTTGAACTCCGAGTCCTCGATCAGGATCTGGATGCCCTGCTTGTCGAACGGATACTCGCTGAGGTCGAAATGCTGCCGGAAGGTGCCGGACACCTTCACCTGGGACCAGTATTCGCCACCGACCTTCTCCACCGACCGGTCGCTCTGGGTCACACGCGTGGCGTTGACGAATTCCAGGCGCTTGGTGGCGTCGAGATCAGCACTCGGACACACGCTCCAGAGCCAGAAGTCCGCATCGATGGTCCGCGGTGAAACCTCCAGCCCGTACAGGTCCGTGATGTAGGCCCCGATGCGACAGGTGGACACAGCCGCCGCCCGGGGGGCGTAAATTCCCGAAACCGCCATCAACGCGACGATGTACAGCAACAGAACGGCAGGCTTCCGGCACATCGGAGTCCCGATGTGATTGCTGCGGTTCCGGCAGGAAAGCGATTGGCGCGAGAACGGCCAGTCACTCTTCCCCATGAACCCAAACTACCGGAGCGATCCGAAGCTTTTCCGCGGTCACACAGCCTCGGGGCCCATGTTCACCCGATTGCACACAGCCACCCTGCTGGGGCTTACCACGGGACGGTTTCGCCGTGGCGGTCCAGGAACTGCAGGCCTGGCGCCCCCGCCCGGGCCTCGAGGACGTCGACGACTGCCGGGATGCTCTCCTCGGGCGTGAGGGGCGCGTCGGGTCCTCCGAGCGCGGTTCGGTTGTGGCCGGGGTCGATGAGCAGTTTGGTGTGCCGGTCGTCGGCATGACGGGTGGCGTAGCTACGCATCAGCTGGTTGAGCGCGGCCTTGCTGGCCTTGTAGAGCTCGTAGCCGTCCTCGGTGTTGAGCGTGATGCTGCCCTGCTCGGAGGACATGACGGCGACGGTTCCGCCGGCTGCGACGAGCGTGCGCAGGACCTCGAGGGCTTTCAACGGGCTGAGCGCGTTGGTGATCATGACCTCGGTGAACATGTCGGCGGAGACCTGATCGATCGGCAGGTTGCCGCGGTCGATCGCGGCGTTGACGAAGAGCAGGTCGAGTCGCCGGCCGGTCAAGCGCTCGCGCAGAGAGACCAGTTGTTCGGCGTCCGTCATCTCCAGCCGTTCGAACGTCAGCCGTCCTTTCCCGATATCGGCGCCGGCCTGTAGCTCGCCGCCGGTCCGGCGCGTGGTGGCCGTGACGTGCCAGCCGCGTCGGGCGAGTTCCTGTGCGAGGACGAGCCCCAGTCCTCGGGATGCGCCGATGACGAGGGCCTGGCGGTTGGGCGCAGTGGACACGTTTCCCCCTTCGTTGCGGTGGAGTCAAATTAGACGCGACGTTGCGTCTAGTCAATACGGCCGCCAGGTATCGTGTCGCGCATGCCCGTCACCAGCCCCGAGACCCCCAGGCCGCGCTCCGGCAACCGGCGCGACGAGGCCGCACGCCTGGCCGTGCTCCACGCCGCAGACGATCTGCTCGTCGAACACGGCTTCCGCGCCCTCACCATCGAAGCCATCGCGCGCCGCGCCGGCGTCGCCAAACAGACGATCTACCGCTGGTGGCCCTCGAAGAGCGAGATCCTCCTCGACACCCTCATCGAGGACAGCGGCAAGCGCCTACCCGTCCCGACGGACACGGCCACCGCACGGAGCATCCGCGACTACCTGCGCGACTTCGCGCACTTCCTCACCCATGACCCCGCCGGCAAGGTCCTGCTCGCACTCATCGCCGAGGCGCAGCACGACCCCGGCACGGCCGCACGCTTCCACGAGCGCTTCCTCGGCCCGCGCCGCGAGCAGGAACGCGCCATGCTCACACGCGCATTCGACGCCGGCCAGATCGCACCCCCACTCGGCCCCGACGCCACGATCGACGTCCTCCTCGGCCCGATCGTCTACCACGCCCTGACCGGAACGAGCATCCCGCACACCCTCGTCGACACCCTCGTCGACGAGCTGCTCAAACCCGGCCCGAACTGAGCGGTCCGGTGGCGCGGCAGCGGGTGGTCATCCTCGTGGCAGCGCCTTGCGCAGCCTTGTGTCGAGCTCCTTGGCGAGCTGTGCGTCGGACGGCGGGTCGTCGCCCTGGAGACGGGCCAGTTCGGCCGCGAAGGTCCGGGTGAAGGCACCGTAGAGGGGGGTCCGTGGCCGCTGGACGGCGTTCTCCAGTGCGGGCAGCAGGGTGTCGCGCGCGTAGCCGGGACGGCCGTGCGCGTCCCGCGGCATCCGGTCGGTACGCTCGCCCGTCGGGGCGGCGGTGGGCTGGCCGGGCGGCCTCGCCGTCTTGCAGGTCAGCTGGTCGTCCGCGTACGCGGAGAGCCGGGTGGCCGCGAAACCCGCGTCGAGCAAGCAGCGTTCGCTCTCCTTGCCGGTCAGGAACTCGACGAGCTGCCGGGCTGCGGCGCTCCGCTGCGACCCCCGGGCCACGGCCAGGTTCTGGCCGCCCAGCACCGCTCTGCCGGGCAGCGGGGCCACGCCGAGCTGCTCCTCGGAAAGGGACTGGTGGAGGGTCCGGTAGGCGTACGGCCAGTGGCGCAGGAAGGCTGTGTGGCCGGCCGTGAAGTCGGTGAGGGTGTCCGCCTCGTCGGAGTGGACGGCGTCCGGCAGGGTGTAGGCGGCCTGGGTGCGGTTGCGCAGCTCGTCCAGCCCGGTCTTCAGGGCGTCCACGGAACCGGCGTAACGGCCGTCCCCGTCGGTGAGGGCGAAGTCGTCGGTGGCGGAGGCGAAGGCCTCGACGCCGTTGACGGTCAGGCCTTCGTAGGACGCGTCGAGCTGCGCCGTCCAGCCCTTCCGGTAGGCGTCGGGCAGCTTCCTGCCCGCGCCGTCGAGGGCGCCGATCAGCTGCTGGACCACGGGCCAGCGGGTGCCCTTGCCGAGGTCGGGGGCCGTGATTCCCGCGCTCTTCAGATAGTCGCGGCGGTAGAAGAGCAGCCCGACGTCGCTGTTGAAGGGTACGGCGTACACCGTGTCCTTCCAACGGGCGGTGGCGGCGACGGACTTGACGACGTCGGCGTCGACCAGCGCGTCGGGGAGCGGCTGGACGAGACCCGCGGCGGCGAACTCCGGCACCCAGGTCACGTCGAGGTTGACCACGTCGTACTCGGCGCTGCCGGACTGCAGTGCCCCGAGCAGCTGGCTCCGCTGCTGGTCCGCCGAGCCGGGCAGCTCGACCAGGCGGGCCCGGTAGCCGGAGCCCTTGCGCTCCTGCTCTCCGTTCCACGCCTCGATCAGCTGCTGGCGGATGCCTCCCCTGCCGGTCACGTCCCGGCCGCTGGCCAGCACGATCTCGCCCGGAGCGTCGGCCGCACCCCCCGGTCCGGCCTGCCCGCCGGCCGGTCCGCCGGGTCGGTCGCCCCCGCCGTCGCATCCGGCGGTGAGCAGCAGTGCGAGGAGCACCACGGTGGACGCGACGCCCCGTCGTGGGCCGTTCCTCATCCTTCGCCCCCCGTTCCGGTCCTGGCGACCTCGTCCCTCAGCCGGGCGCCGAGGTCGGATCTGGTGTCCAGACAGCGGCCGCCGCTCGCCTCGGAGACGGCGGCGTCCGGTTTGCCCTTGTCGCAGCCGCCGCTGTCCAGCGAGGCCATGACCACCGGGATCTTCTTCTCCCGTGCGGACGCGAGCAGGACGTCCAGTCGGCCGCCCTCGGTCAGGCGGTCGTTGTCCTCGTCGTCCGTGATGTAGACGATCAACTGCGGATGGTGGTCGTCGGGGCCGCGCCGCGCCATGTCGTCGAGGGCTGCGACCAGCGCCTGGTACGGGTCGGCTTCGCGGTCCTTGACCTTGGCCGTGGCGTCGACGGTGCGGCGGGCCTGCTCGCGCTCGTGCGTCCCGAACGACAGCACCTCGCTGTACGCCCGGCCGGCGCCCGGCTCGGTCGCCACGCCCCAGACGCCGTACTCGTCGCGTTCACCGAGCCCGGCGAGGGACTGCCCGATGATGCCGGGCGCCCCGCCGGGCCCCTCCCACAGGGCTCCCATCGATCCGGAGGAATCCAGCAGGAAGAGGACCCGTCCGGGCCCGTTCGCTTCCCGGTAGTCCTTCAGCGCCTTGGTCATCGCGGACGGGAGGACGGTGCCGGTGAGCTGCCCGGGGTTCTCCAGTGCGCCGAAGTCGCTGAAGACGATGCCGCTGCCCAGGGGCCGGCGGCTGCCCGACGGGCTCCGGAATCCGTCCCTCCCGAATACGGCGAGGCCGCCCCGGACCCCCGGCGCCGACGTCTGTTCCCCCTTCCGAACGGCAGCCCCGTTCCCGGCCGTCTGCCCGGTCAGCCAGTCGTGGAAGCGCTCCGCGGCATCGTTGCGCGCCTCCTCGTCCCGACCCGCACCCCGCCAGCGCACCCGTACGAACGTCGGGCTCATGCCGGGGACGTCGGCAGGGTACGCGGCCATCCGCCGCACCCGGGTCATGCTGTCGCAGCCGGTTCCGGTGTGGAGCAGGAACTCCGGCAGCAGGGCGGCGGTCCGCCCGTCCGCGTCGTCGTCGGGCAGGGTGCACAGCAGGTCCGCACCGGTGCGGGAGGGCGGCCCGGTCTGGGCCACGCTGCGTTCGGCGGCGGCCGGGTCCGGCCGTCCCGTGCCGTACAGGCCGACGGTCGCGAGCAGGCCGGCGTCGGTGTACTCCGGGTCCGTACGCCGTATGTCGGCGCGGTTCTTCAGCGCGGCGGTCAGGGCCGCGAGGCTGCCCACCCGCTCGGAGACCGCCTCCGCCGCCAGGTTCTGCGGAACCGCGAGCACGAGCGGCGAGTACGCGAACGGCTCCGGGTCGGGCCCCAGCTCGACGTAGGTCCGCTCGGTGGTGGCGGGGCGGGCGCGGTCCACGTCCGCGGATACCGCCGGGATCCAGATGTCCGGCTGGGGGCCGATGTCCCGCTGCGGATTGTCGTCGCCCGCCGGCCGCTGCCAGGGGTCGGACTGACGGCTGAACGCGGCGACGGCCGCGGCGGCTCCGGCGCTGTAGACGGTGATGCCGCTGCGCCTGCACGCGCCGTCCGTCATGTTCTCCTGCGACGTCAGGTACGCCTCCGCCGCCCTGCGGACGGTCGGTTCGAGCTCGGGGTCGGTGAGCAGCCGGAGTTCGAGCGGAGGCTTGCAGGGGGCGCCGTTCCCGCCGTCGAGGACGGCGAGGCCGCCGATGACGAGGCCGGCGATGGCCGAGGGCACGCCGACGACGGCTGCCAGTCTCCGCCCGGTGAAGGGCCCGAGCCTGCGGCGGCTCGGCCGTATGCACGTGTTGCGTCGGCGGAGCCTCCTGAGCCGGCGGGGTTTGCCGAGCCCGCCGAGCCGGCGTTCGAGGAGCCAGCCGAGCCGGCTGGGCGTGCGGCCTGGGGCGCGGGTTCCGGCGGGCCGCGGGCCGCCCGCGGCTGCTGCCGACTGCGGGGAGGTGGCCCCGTCGCCGACCCCGTACGGGCCGCCGAGGGGCCTCGGCGGGGGTGCGTCCGGTACCTGCGGGGAAGGGGCGGCGAGCAGTACGCCGGCGCCGGACGCCGAGCGGCTCTGCGGCTCCCACGGCTCGGGGGGCTCGCGCAGCGTCCTGTAGTGCGCGGACATGTGGTCCCTGAGCCGGTCGGCGAGTTCGTCGAAGCCGACCTCGCCGCCCTGCCCGTGCAGGCCGTCGCGCAGGACGCGGACCAACTGCCCGGTGAACGGCGTGGGCGTGTCGTCGTCGCCGGCGTCGATGCGGTTGTTGGCCTGCACGCTCATCAGCAGGGAGGTCCGGTGACGTTGCGCGGAGTCGAGCGCGTCCCAGGCCGACGAGGCGTTGCCCGCGTAGCAGCAGTCGAGGATGACGACCACCTGCTCCGCCCTCGTGCGGGAGAGCACGGTGAGGACGCTCTTCCAGGGCACCGCACCGAGGAACACGGACTCGGCGCCCGGGACAATGGTCGCCCGCCCCATCAGCAGCCAGAGCTCGTCACCCGTGCTGGGCACCGCTCCGTGGCCGGAGAAGTAGAGCAGGAGCAGCCCTTCGGCCGCGTCGACCGCGGCGCCCAGGCAGCGGTCGAACTCGTCCACGGTGCGCGGTCGGGCGACGGTGATCCCGTCCTCGGCGAACACCCCGCCCTCGCGGAGCGACGTCTCCAGCCCGGCCAGGTTGAGCTCCACCGCCTTGAGGTCGCCGGGCACGCCGGTGGAGTGCTCGGGCTGTGTGAAGGCGTATTCGGGTACTCCGACGATCAGCGCCCGGTTCACCTTCCCCCGGGGGTCGAAGCGCGCCACCGGCTATCTCCCGTCGCCGTCGGGCACGACCTCGACCTCCGGGGGTTCGCCGCGTTCCACGGCACGGCGGTTCTCCCGCCACGCGCGCACCCCGCTCTTCGCCTGCTCGTAGACCTCGTCGAACAGCTTGGGTGCGGCTGCTCCGACCAGCACCAGCACGATCTCCAGCCCGGCCCCCATCGGGTTGGCGGTGCCGTCCACCGTCCCCGCCCGTTCCCGGATCTCCAGGCAGCCGGCGTCCCTCAGTGCTTCGAGCTTGTGCTCCCGCTCCAGCCACGCCTTCAGCGCCCCGATGTCGCTCTCGCTCGCACCCTGAGTCAGACGTACGCGGACAGCGGTATTCGCCATAGCCTCCCCCTCAGCCACAACGTGCCATGATGGCATGCGGGTTGTGCGCGCGGGGAGCATTCGGCGGCGAAAGGGCCGGGCCCCGGTCCCGGGTGACGGGGCGGACTCCTCCGCCTCGGGCGGCCGTTCCACCCTCGGCGAGCGCGCGCCCCGTGTCGACGGTGCCGAGCGGGCGCCTGCCGCTGCCCTTTCCTGCGGCGGTGCCGCACGTTCGAGGTGGCGTTTTAGGGGGCGGAACAGGGGTCGGAACCTGTGGTCCGCGGGTCGGCGAGCGGGAAACATGAGTGGCGGCTTTTGCCGAACCTGCCCGAGAAACATAGGAGTTGATTATGCGACACCGTATTTCGGCCACTCTGGCCCTTGGGGCCGCCCTCGCCATCGCCCCCATGGCGACCGCCTCGGCCACCACCACCCCGACCACCGTCACCGCCGATCAGTGCTTCAAGAACGGCGGCTTCTTCGGCGGCTACAACAGCGACGCCAAGGCGTTCTGCACGCGCGGCGTGTACGACGGCATCCCGTTCGACAAGGACCCGAACCAGGGCTGGTGCCCGGATGGCCAGCACATCGCCTTCCGCTACCTGCAGGGCCTGTTCTGCGTACCCAACGTGCCCACCGTCAAGGGCTGACCCGCAGCGAGCGCGAAGAGCGTGAACTGACGGCCCCGCAGTGGCCCGGCCGGCTACTGCGGGGCTTTCTGCGTCTCCCGTCGATGCGAGAATGGAGGACGACGGCAGATCTCATGATCAGGATGCCGCGGCGGAAAGACTTCCGCCGGACATCCAGATGCGTGACATCACATCGGCCAAAGCCGGATATCGGGCGGCTTCGCAGATCATTTCCGAGAGGACGAGCATGCCGTGTGCGGTCCATTTCGGATCGCAGTTCCGGTGCAGCGAGACCACCGCATTACCCAGCGGTTGGCGCCCCAGGAAGATCCCCAAACGCCGCACGGCGGCGGCCGTCTCCAGGTCGGAGCGGCCTCCGGCGAACGGCAGGACTTCGGCCCGGCGGATCCCCGGCGGCACGTCGGAGTCCCGCACATGGCGCACGCACGCTTCCGGCGGGGCCTGCCCGTCCTCCAAGGTGTTGCGGAATCCGACGATGCGCATGCGGGCGTCCTGGAGGCGGAGCTCGATGTAGAGCTCGACGGACGAACCCCGGAGCTGAATGCGCAGAGGTAGGTAGGCCATTTCCTCCGGTTGTCGCGAGGCCCCGCCGAAGAAACCCTGTGCATCCTCCGCCCTCGACCGAATGGTCGAGGTCAGGAGCTGGTACTCGTCCACTGATGCGTGCGCCGGGGAGAACGACACGGGTTTCAGCATGGCGGCCCGCATCAGGGAAGGCCGCCGGGAATCGTTCCTCCCTGTAGTGGTCTGACCGCGATCGGTTCGATCCTGCTGAATTCGCGCACTGCATCCACCGCCTTCGACGTCATCCCCATACAGGGTGCGGATCGGTCCGGTCCGGTCCTTTGTAGTCGTCCTGGTGGCGGCAGGGTAAATAATTGGCCTCTGATGCTAAGAAATCGGCGCGAGATTCCGTGCGTGTCGAAGTTGCCGAAGAGGACGGACCACGACCTGCCCGCCGGGGTGCGGGCCCCACTCCACCGGACCCCCGAGCCGGCGGGGCTGGGCCGTGCCCCGCCGACGGTTCAGAGCGAGATGCCGTGGAATTCGACGTCCCAGCGGCCGGCGCACGAGGTGACGGTCACGGTGGACAGGGGAGGCACCTTGAGGTGCCAGAAGGCCGTGGCCGGAACGGACAGGACGTGCAGGATCGTGGCACGGATGACGCCCGGTTCGGTGATGGCCAGGGCGTCCTCTTCGTCCTCCGGCAGGTCTTCCAGCCACGTGGCGGTCCTGCGGCACAGCTGCCGGACGGATTCCCCTCCGTGCGGTGTGGCGTCGGGGTCCGTGAGCCATGCGCTGAAACCGTAGGGGTTGGTGGCGGCGATCTCGTCTATCCGGCAGCCGCCCCACTCTCCGTAGTCGAAATCGCGCAGGGCCGGCTCGGGTGTGGTCTTCAGTCCGAGCTCGTCGGCGGTGGTCGCGCAGCGGCTCGAGGGAGCCCGGAAGGGGGACGAGTGGAGTGTCGGGGACACACCGGCCATGCTCGCCGAGTACGGCGCCCGCGAGCCTTGGGGCCGTTCGCCGAAGATGCCGGCGGTGCTCCCCACGGCCGCACACACGAGTGTCAGGCGGACCGTCATATGGCTGCCCTCCTTCTGCGTCCGGCGCGGTGCCGGAGCGTGGCCCCCTACCGGATACCGGCCGGGCGACCGGTGTGGCGGGAGTGGTCGCGGCGTACGGGCCGTACGCCGTCGCTCCTCGACAGAGCCACCGAAGTGCGGTGTCGGTCCCGGGGAGCGCCAGCGTCCGGATACGCGCACTACACTCAGGTTCGGCGACCGTTGCCGCCCGCAACCATCCGCCGTATGTCCCGAATGCCCCCGCCGATCGGCTGGTGGGCGCCTGCTGAGCGGTGGGTCCTGGTTCTGCCGCCGGCCCTCTGCGCAAGACTCCTCGATGTGGTACGAACGGACCGTGGTCCAGATGTCGAATGGAGCACGCGTGATCCGGGTTCTCGTGGTGGACGACGAGGCGTTGATCCGCATGGGCTTCCAGCACATCCTCGACGCCGCTGAGGGGATCGAGGTCGTGGGGGCCGTTTCCGGCGGGCGGGCAGTGCAGGCGGTGCGCGAGACGGCGCCCGATCTGGTGCTCCTGGACATCCGGATGCCGGACGTGGACGGACTCACGGTCCTCGCCGAGCTGCGCCGGCTGACCGCTCCCCCGGTGGTGGCCATGCTGACGACCTTCGACATGGACGAGTACGTGGAGACGGCACTGCGCTCCGGCGCAGCCGGTTTCCTGCTCAAGGACACCGACCCGGAGGAGCTTCCGTTCCTGGTGCGCTCCCTGGCCGAGGGCGGCACGGTGCTGTCGTCGAAGGTCACGCGGACCGTGGTGGACGGCTACCTGAACGCCGGGGTGCAGGCCCCCGATACGCACCTCCTCGCACGGCTGACCACCCGGGAACGCGATGTGCTCGTGCTGATCGGCGAGGGACTGTCCAACGCCGACATCGCCAAACGGATGCACCTCGGCACCGGCACGGTGAAGGACCACGTCAGCGCCATCCTCACCAAGCTCGAGGTGGGAGGCCGTGTCCAAGCGGCCCTGCTCGCCCAGCGGGCCGGCCTCCTGGGGACGGAGACGCCATGATCAGCCGTCGTACGCCCGCGTTGCTGGACGCCGCCGTGGTGGCGGTCGCGCTGCTGGACGTCTGGGTGCACTGGGACAGTGACGAGCCGCTGCGCATGACCTGCAGCCTCGCCGCGGCCTTCGCCCTGCTCCTGCGCCGTCGCCTGCCCCTCCTGGTCTTCCTGCTCACCCTGCCCGCCGTCCTGTTCTCGGACGCCGTCTTCGCCTGCCTGGTCGCGCTGTACACCCTCGCCTCGCTCAGCCGCCACCGCATCCTCCTGGCGGCCTGCGCCCTGGCCTTCACGTTCTGTGACCTGACGTCGACGCCGTCGCTGCTCGCACCGACCCTTGACCTGACGAGGGCCGCGACGCTGATCACGCTCGGCTACACGGCGGCCACAGCGGCCGCCCCGGTCTTCCTGGGGCAGCTCGTCCAGACCCGGCGGGACCTGTCGGCACGCCTGACGGAGATCTCGGAGGCGCGCGACCACGAGCAGACGCTGACCGCCCAGGCCGTCCTGGCCAAGGAGCGTGCGCAGCTCGCGCGTGAGATGCACGACGTGGTGTCCCACCAGGTCGGCCTGATCGCGGTGCGGGCCGGTGCACTCCAGGTCGGCACGCGGGACGCGGAGGTCAAGGAAGCGGCGGCCACGATCCGGCGGCTCAGCGTCCAGACCCTGGACGAGCTGCGCCACATGGTCAGCGTGTTGCGGGCGTCCGGGGGCCAGCCCACGGAAGTCACCCCGCAGCCCTCCCTCGCCGACATCGAGCAGCTGGTCGACAGCAGCGGCATCGAGACCGAGCTGAGCTCGCAGCTCCCCGAGGGACTACCGCCGACGGTGCAGCGGGCCGTGTACCGCACCATCCAGGAAGCGCTGACCAACGCGCGCAAACACGCCCCCGGCGCCACCGCGAAGGTCGACCTGCGCCACGAGGGCGGCCGCATCCGCGTGACGGTCACCAACACCGCGCCGAGCCGGCCCGCGCTGCCGCTGCCCGGCGCCCACTACGGGCTGGTCGGCCTGAGCCAGCGCGCCGCCCTCCTCGGCGGCAGCGTCACCTCGGGACCGACGGACGACGGCGGCTACCAGCTCAGCATGGAGCTACCGGTCGAGGGCGTAGCACCGTCCGCCGGGGTCTCACGCGGTCACAGGAGGTAGCGGACGGGGGCGGCCGAGAACGCGGCCACGTCGACGTGGTGGAGCTGCAGGCCGGACGCGGGGAACGGTGACCGCTGCGGCAACCGATGACTCGGGACAGGCCGGTCCGACCTGCGCCTCGACCAGGGCCGCCCCGCAGACGCACTGGCGCACCGCGACCGCGTCGAGGACGCCCTGGCCGTCCTCCGACGGCGCACCTGAGGGCTTCGACCCCGGGCGAAGAGATTTCCGGAGGTCGGGAACTCCCCGCACACGGCGTCCGACTACTGCTGTGTGGGGGGGGGGGGGAACCGGCCCCCCCCCCCCCCAAAAAAGAAAAAAAAAAAAGGTGTGGTGGGGGGGGGGGGGGTACAAACGCGGGGTGTTGTCTCTCTGCACAGCCTGGGGGGGGAAG